>JAGQRJ010000016.1 GCA_020425635.1 Planctomycetota bacterium
CGCGAAGGCCTGGGTGTAGAGGTGCACCAGGGAGTGCAGCAGCTGGTGGAAGGCCGCGCTCCCGCAGCCAGCGTGGAGCTGGGTCAGGAAGTCCAACCCGCCGCTGCGGCTGCGGTTCACCTCCGCCGCGCGGGGCGTCAGCGCGTCGTAGACCTGGGGGGGAATGTTCAGCCCGAGCTGAGCCAGCGTATCTCGCCCGACGCTCCAGCCCGAAGCCGCGTAGATCCCGACGCCCTCGACCCTCCCTCGGCAGTCCGGACCGCCGAGGTGCGGAAAGCTGGCTTGAACCATCGCGAGGACTTCGGATTCCGACACGGGACCAAACTACTCGGTGCGAGGAGGCCCCTCAAGGCGCTGCGCGGCAGGCTGCGATCCGCTCGCCCCCAGGCGAGGAAACCCGCCCGTCCCTGGGTATAGTCCCCGCGTGAACGACCCCGTCGCCGACACCTCGACCCCCGACCCGGTCCCCCTCGAGCGCAAGCCGACCGTGCTCGAGGTCAGCCCCAAGGCCTGGCTCGTCGTCGCGGTCGTGGTCGCCCTGGTCGCCGTCGCGGTGTTCTTCGTCGACCGCAGCCCCAGCTGGGGGGACAACGGCTTCCCCACGACCTCCGAGGACCTGGACCCGCGATGGTTGACCCGGGCCGGCGCGCGCGACCTCGTCCCTGCGTTGACCGACCCGCCCCTGCTGGGGGTCGAGGAGGCCGAGGCGTTGAAGCTCGGGCGCAAGGCCATGCTCTTCGCGACCGACCGCGTGCTCGGGGTCGAGCACAACGGGGCTGCGGTGTGCGTGCCGCTGCGCGCGCTCAACTGGCACGAGGTCGTGAACCTGACCCTCGGAGGAGACGCGGTCGCGTTGACCTTCTCGCCGCTGGCTGACGCGCCGCGCGCCTACCTCCGCGGAGGCGCCGAGCTGCGACACAGCGGGTTGCTCTACTGCTCGAACCCTCTGCTCTACGACGTCGGGCCTACGCCGAGCCTGTGGTCGCAGCTCGACGGGCGCGCGCGCAGCGGGCCTCGCCGCGGTGAGGTCTTGCAGGAGATCCCCGCGGAGATCGCCCAATGGGGCGACTGGACCGCGCGCTACCCCGAGACGCGCTGCGTGCGCCCGCCGCTCGAGGAGCGGGGCAAGTTCTACCAGCGCAACAGCTACGGGCCCTACCTCCGCTCCGCGGAGGTACGCTTCCCCGCGCCCCCGGCGCCGCCGGGCGTGAACCCGAAGGCGCGGGTCGTGGTCGTCGAGGCCGGCGGAACGACCTTGGCCTACCCCATGGAGCGGATCGTCGCCGGGCTCGCGCTCGACCGCGCGCCCCAGGCCGGCGAGCCCCAGGCGGGGCGCTTGACCCTGGAGCAGGGCGGGCAGCCCGTGACCTTCGTGGTGCGCCTGGACGCGAGCGAGGCGGACCCGCACTGCGTGCGCGTCGAAGCTCCGGCCCGTGTGGTCGGGGAGGGCTTGTGGTTCGCGCTCGCCGCCTTCGACCCGGAGCTGGAGCTCGCGCCTCAGTAGCGCGGGCAGGCGCTAGCCCCGATCGAGCTCGAGGCTGGCCGAGACCGGGCAGTGATCCGAGCCATGGACCTGGGGGTGGATCGCGGCGTCCCGCAGCGCCGGCAGCAGCTCGGCGCTGATCCACACCATGTCCAGGCGCCAGCCTATGTTTCGCTCCCGGACGCCCGCCCGCTGGCTCCACCAGCTGTAGTGTCCCGGGTCAGGGCAGCGTCGGCGAAAGCTGTCGACGTAGCCGTGGCGTCGCGCGAGGCGCTCCAGCCAGGCGCGCTCCTCGGGCAGGAACCCCGCGTTCTTGCGGTTGGCCTTGGGGTTCGCGAGGTCGATCTCGTGGTGCGCGATGTTGAAGTCTCCGCAGAGCAGGACGGGCTTGAGCTTCCTCAGAGCGTTGAGCTTGCGCAGCATGGCGCGGCAGAAGGCGAGCTTGTAGGGCAGTCGCGCGTGGTCGCGCTGGCTGTTGGGGAAGTAGGCGTTGACCACGAACAGCGCGGGGAATTCGCTGACCAGGACCCGCCCCTCGCGGTCGACGTCTCGCCGACCAAGGCCCACCTGCACGGCCAACGGGGGGCGCCGGGAGAAGGTCGCCACGCCGCTGTAGCCCCGGCGCTCGGCTGGGTGCCAGGAGGCGTGATAGCCCAGCGGGGCGAGCAGCTCGGGGCTGACCTGCTCGGGGAGCGCCTTGACCTCCTGCACGCAAACCACGTCGGGGTCAGCGGCGGCGAACCACTCCAGGAAGCCCTGCTCCGCGGCGCTGCGGATCCCGTTGACGTTCCAAGAGTAGAGGGTGAACACGGAGCCTGCCTTTGGAGGCCCCGAGCCTGACGGACCGGGTCAGGCTGCGCAAGCTCCGCGCCAGGATCGCTCCTGCGCGGCGAGGATCAGGCGGTCAACGCCCACAGGCGTTGGGCGAGCATGCTCTTGGTCATGGTGGAGCGCCCCGCGAGCTGCAGCTCCTTGGCCTTGGCGTAGAGCTCGGCGCGACTCCACGCCTCGTAGGGCGTGGCGGGTTGCGGCAGGCGCAGCGGCTCGGGCTCGGGCTCGGGCTGGCTGGCGACGACCGGCTCCGGGGCAGGGGGGGGCGTGGGGGCCGCCTCGGGGGTTGGGCGCTGCGTCCGCTCGGCGGCGGTGCGCGACAGGCACTCGGTGATCGCCATGCCTTCGTCGAGCGCCGCCGCGCGCGGGGGCGCGCTCCACACCGCGCCGGACTTCTGGGTAGCGCGCGGCGGGGCCCCGAACCAGGTGCCGGTGTTGTGCCGCTCTCCCTCCCGCCGATGGATCATGATGGCCCAGCGCTTGTAGACCTCGCTGGGGGTCGTAATCGCTGAACCCTTGCCGCTCGAAGGACTGCTCACAGGTCACCTCCTGCCCGCGCTCGGCGGGCCTCAAACCCTTCTTCGGCAGTTCGAGGCTCGGGCTTGAGCCCAGGCCGAGGAGCGCCTGCACTACCGCGAGGGCCGATCCTGCGCGACAATCCAGGCGGCGCGAGCTGTGCGCTGAGGTGTCATGCGCCAGTGTATGGCTTGCGGCTTCGACCGCTGCGACGACAACGCGGAAAAGTGCCGGCAGTGCGGCTCCATCCTCCCGGAGCCCGAGGCCGACTTCTCGAACAAGGCCCTCGCTGCGGCGTGGTGGCACTACCTCGAGATCCCCTCGGTGGGCACCCTGGAGCTCGTCCCCGGCAAGGCGTTCATCATGGGCAACGACCCGCGCAGCGACCTGGTGTTGCGGGCCGTCCAGCAGCCCGAGGTGGCGCGGATCTTCTGGACCGACGGCAACGCCGAGGCGACCCTCGAGCCGACCGGGGGGGCGAGCAGCGGCGTCAAGATCGACGGCATGCGCGTGCCCAAGACCCGCAAGCTGAAGGGGGGGGAAGAGATCGAGATCGGGCGCCTCGTCCTGCGCTACGTCAAGAAGGGCTCGGCGATCGAGGGCGCGATCAGCGCGCGCAAGGTGGGCAGCTCCCGCCCCGATCCGAGCCGCGCGATCGCCACCGGTCCCAAGCCGCGCGGACGGGCACGCAGCGACGTGGCCCTCGAGCCCGGGCGCAAGACCCGCGGAGACCTCGGCAAGGCCATCGCGACCCCCTCGGGCGCCGGAGGAGGGCGGGCCCTCGATCCGAGCCAACGCGGCAGCGCTCCGAGCGGCGCCCCGAGCGGAGGCCAACGGCCCGCGGACATCGCCAAGGCGCTCGAGAAGACCAAGGCCTTCGGCACGCTGAACGTGAGCGGCGGTCAAGGCCGCGGCTGGGTGACGGTGCGCGCCGGCGCGCCCCAGCACGCCTCCTTCGAAGGCCGCAGCGGACGCGCGGCGCTCGAAGCGATCCTGCGGCTCGGCCCCTGCCGCTGCAACCTCGTCAGCGGGACCCCGACCCGCAAGGCCGGCAATCGGCTCACCGAGGGCTTCTCGACCGTCCTCGGTCGGCTCCAGGGGCGCTCGCTCGCCCCCGCGCGTCGACCCGCCCCGACCGGGCGCCGGCCCGCGCCGGGTCGCGGCGCGCGGCGACCACCCGGGCGTCGCTGGGGCGGTTAGCCCGGACTCCTCAGCGCTTCATGGGTGGGGTTTCGCGGGGGGCTAGCCCGCGCGTCGGCGCTCCGCACGCAGTGGAGCGCGTGGATTGCGAAGCCGGGCCCGGGGCTGCACAGTGAAGCAGGAGGCCCCATGGCGAAGCTCTCCCTGATCTGTCACCGCTGCCAACACCGCTACCGCGCCAAGCGCATGGACACCTGCCCCAAGTGCGGCGGCAGCATCGTCGGGCCGACCCGGCAGCGCAGCAAGTTCGGGCTCTACGTGGTCGTCCTCGGCCTGGCGCTCCTCGGCGCCTACGTCTGGCTCGGCAAGACCCCCACGGACCTCGTCAAGGACGCCCAGGACGCGTTGCCCCCCGGCGTCCCAGGCGCCAAACAAGCCGCCGCGGAGGAGCCCGCGACCGGCAAGTAGCAGACCGGGCCAGGAGGCCGAGCTAGCGCGGGTCCTCGAGCCAGGGAAAGCGCACGCGCAAGGAGCCGTCGAGGCGCTTCTCGCCGACGCAGAGGGTCTGCTCGTAGATCCGTCGGGCCAGGGCCTGCTCGCCCGCGTTGGCGAGCACCACGACCTCGGCCGAGCGGAACCCGACGATGTCGGCGACCGTCTCGGGGCCCTTGTCGAAGCCTCCGGAGACGTAGCCCTCGATCGCAGCCTCGATCGCGTCTTGAGCTTCCCTGTGCAGCCCTAGCGCGCTGAGCCTCAGCGCCAAGGCTCGGCGGGCGTAAGGCGTGTCGGGGTCGAGCGCGAGCGCCTCGCGCAGGAGGGCCACGGCGCGCTCGTCCGTGGCGAAGCGCGCCGCCGTCGCCAGGCCGTCGGCGGTGCAGCGCGGGCCGAGCTCGCCTTCCCGCAACAAGGCCTCGAGCTGGCTCGTGTCCCACGCTCTGCTCGGTCGACGGGAGGCGAAGACCCGCAGCTCGAGGTAGCGCTCGACGGCGTCGGGGTTGCGGCCGACCGCGAAGCTCTCTGCGCTCTCGAGCTGGCGGTCGAGGATCGGAAGGTCCAAGCGAACCGCGGCGTGCAGGAGGCGGTTGTAGTCCGAGGGCTCGACCATGCCGATCGAGAGCGTGTTGTAGGCGACGGCCAACAGCGCGTAGGTCTCCGCGCGGCTGAAGCTCGGGCGTGCGCCGGCGTCCGCCAGGGCCTGGATCACGTCCATCCCCAGGCCGAGGTCCGTTTTGATTCGCACCGCGGTCGCCGCGAGGGCCGCGTCGGGGACCGGGCTCGCGGCGTCGAGGCCGTAGCCAGGCAGCGCGCATAGCCGGAGCAAGACGGTCAGCGCAGCCAGCTGCTCTGGCCTGGTGGTGCGGCTGACGAGCTCGTGCAGGGCCGGGCGCAGGACCTCGGGCGGGGCCTTGGCGAGGAGGCGCCGGAGCCGGAGGTCGGCGTCGGCGAGCGCGCCCGAGGCGAGGAGCTCCCCGGCGGGCGCGAGCTCGGCGAGGAGCTCGGCCTCTGCGGCCTTGGCCGCAGGCGGTCGCGCGGAGCTGGCCCTGGGGGCCTCGGGAGACGAGCTGGAGCGGGAGGCGACCAGCCACCCCGTCGCCGCCAAGGCGCCGGCCACGGCGAGCAGCGCGAGGGCGGCGGGCAGCGGGAGCGAGACGCTGAAGCGCGGCGCGGCGGACGCCTCGACGGACTGCCCCTGCAGCGCGCGCTGGAGGTCTTCGGCGAAGGCGTCGGCGTGGGGGTAGCGGTCGGCGGGTGCCTTGGCCAGCGCCTTCAAGCACACCTGCTGCAGGGCCGGAGACACGTCCGACGCATAGGTCTGCGGCGGCTCGGGGTCGACGCTGTTGATCTGCGCCATGAGCTGGACCCACCCGTCGCCTTCGAAAGGGTCGCGCTGGGTCAGGACCCGATAGAGCATGACGCCCAGGGCCCAGACGTCGGTGGGCGGGCCATAGGCCTTGCGATCTCCGAGGACCTGCTCAGGCGCCATCGCGTTCGGAGTCCCCAGGGCGGCCCCCGATCGTGTGAGGCGCTCGAGCCCCGCGGCCTGGGCCAGCCCGAAGTCGGCGAGCTTCGCCTCGCCCGCGGGAGTGACCAACACGTTGCTTGGCTTGATGTCGCGGTGGATCACGCCGTGCCGGTGGGCGTGACCCAGGGCGCGCGAAACCTGGAGCACGACGTCGAGCAGGCGCTCGCGCGGGAGGCTCGCGAACTCCTGCTCGAGGTCCTTGCCCTCGACGAGGTCCATCACCAGGTAGGCCAGCTCTCCCACGAAGCCGGCGTCGTGAACGGCCACGATCCCCGGGTGCCGCAGCGAAGCCGTGACCTCGGCTTCGCGGAGGAAGCGCTGGAGCTGGGTGGCGTTGGTGTTGCCGGTGAGGATCTTGAGCGCGAGCTCCCGGTCGGCGGCGTCGCGCACCCGGAGCACCGCGCCCATGGCGCCGCGCCCGAGCTCACCGACCACGCGGTAGGGCCCAAACTGTGCACCGGGTTGGACGGCGAAGCTCATGGGGCTGTCGCGGCGGAGGCCGCCTCCCCTCCACTGTGACAGGGGCGGGCTCCGCGTTCACCCCCCCGAGGTGCCGGGTCGCCCTGGCCGGCGTATGGTGCACTCCAGCGAGTGACGCGAGGAGGTTCGGCGTGAAGCGCGACGTGTGCATGGGGCTGCTCGGGCTGGTGCTCGCGCTCTCTTCGCCGGCTCGGGGCGAGGAGCCAAGCGAAGACTTCAGCGGCGCCTGGACGACGACCTTCGGTCCCTTGACCCTCGAGCAGGTCGGCGACGAAGTGAAGGGGAGCTACGTCGCCGACGGGCCCGCGACGCTCGAGGGCAAGGTCGTCGGGGCTCGCTTGACCTTCACCTACGCGGAGTCCGCAGCCCGCGGCGAGGGGTGGTTCGAGCTCGCCCCCGGCGGCGACGCGTTCCGCGGCGCGTGGCGCCCGGCTGGGGAGGCCGCCTGGGCGCCCTGGTCGGGGACCCGCGTCCAGCAGCGCGCGGAGTCGCCCTTCGCCGGAGTCTACGAGACCGAGTTCGGGCGCCTCAGACTGAGCGTCGGAGGTCCCGGCGTCCTCCGCGGGCGCTACTCCTTCAGCGGCTCGCCCGGCACGCTGGAGGGCGAGCTCGCAGGGGACACCTTGACCTTCCGCTGGCGTGAGCAAGACAGCGCGGGCGAGGGGGCGTTCGTGTTCGACGCCAAGCGAGCGGCGTTCAGCGGCCGCTGGCGGACCGGCGCGGGCGAAGGCGAGTGGAAGACGTGGAGCGGGAAGCGCGTCGCGGCACAGCCTGGCGTGGTGTGGCTGACCGTGCTCGAGGCGCATTGGGAGCAAGGCCTCGAGGAGCCGGAATACAGCTGGGGTGACATGCTGCGCGCGTTCCTCAAGCGGCACGGCCACGTGAAGGTGCGTCAGCGGCGCGTCCACGACCGCGCGGACCTCGAGCGCGCGTTGTTCGACGTCGCGTTCCTGCCCGAGCCGACCGCCGTGTTGGTCGCGTGCCACGGAGAGGGGGGCACGCTCTGGGCAGGGAGCGACCGGGTGCCCGCGAAGGACGTCGCCAGCGCCTTGCACGATGCCCCCAACGCCTTCCTGCTCCACTTCTCCTCGTGCGAGGTCCTGGTCGACGGGGTGGCCGAACAGCTGCTGCAGGCCGCGGGGCGCCCGCTCACGGTCTCGGGCTACGCGGTCGCCGTCGACTGGGCGGGGAGCGCCGTGTTGGAGTTCCTCTACCTCGACCTGATCCTCGGGCGGGGCATGACACCTCAGCGAGCGGCGCGGGCCGTGCGCGAGGAGTTGCGCTTCGCCGGGAAGCCCAGCGGTCCCCGCTCGCCCGTGGGGGGCCTCGAGTTCCGCGTCGCCCCGCGCTGATCCCGACCCTCGACTTCTTCCCACTCGGGGAGACACTGCGGGAATAGACCGCGCGAGCGGGTCGTTCATTCCCTGGAGGCACGATGAACACGCACACGAAGCTGTTGATGGGAGTCCTCGGGCTGGCGTTGCTGCTCGCCTGCACCGACCAGCGAGTCCACGCGGCGCCCGAAGACCCGCAGCCGCGCCCCGGCGAGCAGCTCGCGACCTTCGCCGGCGGCTGCTTCTGGTGCATGGAGCCGCCCTTCGAGGGGCGGCCGGGGGTGCGCGCCGTGATCTCGGGCTACACCGGAGGCGACCAGCAAAACCCCACCTACGAGCAGGTCGGGCGAGGCACGACGGGGCACACCGAGGCCGTACAGGTGATCTTCGACCCCGCGCAGATCTCCTACGCCCAGCTGCTCCAGATCTTCTGGCGCAGCTTCGACCCCACCGACGGGGGCGGGCAGTTCGCGGACCGCGGCACGCAATACCGGCCGGGGATCTTCCCCCACGACGCCGCGCAGCGCGCCGCGGCGGAGGCGTCGAAGAAGGCCCTCGCCAACTCGGGCAAGTTCGCGGAGCCGATCGCGGTGGAGATCACCGACTTCAAGGCGTTCTGGCCCGCCGAGGACTACCACCAGGATTACTACCGGACCCACGAGAGCGACTACAAGCGCTACCGCAAGGGCTCGGGCCGGGTCGCGTTCCTCCAGAAGCTCTGGGGGGAGGAGGCAGCCTGGGGGCACCCGGTGATCGAGGGCGTGCCCGACGCCCAGGCGCCCACCCACTCCGAGGCCCCGGCCGCCCCGACCAGCCAACCCACCTCGCGGCCTGCGGGGCAGTGAGGCGCGTGCCGCTGCAGCGGCCAATGCGGTAGCGTGGGCCACCGAGGGAGCGCGCGGTGACTCTGAACTACGTGGGCGGTGTGCCCGACTGGTGCGGCGAGGCGGCCAACCGCAAGCGGCTCGAGGCCTGGTACGAGGGCTTCGGACCCGGAGGGCTGCCCTGTGGGGTGTGCGACCTGAGCAAGCTGCGCCAGGACTTTCGTCGCCTCGCGCAGCACCTCCAGGCGGGCAAGGCGCAGGTCACGCTCAACCCCGCGCCCTCGGGCGCGTCGCCCCGCACCTGGGCGATCAGCCTCCTCGCGGCGCCGCCCGCGCTGATCGGCGGCGCGCTGAGCGCCGCGCTCGAGATCGTGCAGCTGCAGCTCACCTGCAGCCGCTGTCAGCACGTGTTGCTGTTCGACGCCAAGGCGATCGGGATCGCCGTCTGAGCGGCTGATCGGCCGGTCGCTCGCGCGTTACTTGCGCTTGGCCTTCTTGGCCTTCTTGTCCTTCTTCTTGGGCTGCTTCCCCGCCTTGGGGGGCTGGCGGAAGCCCTTGCGCACGGGCTGACCCTGGGCCGCGCCGGGCGGCGGCTCGAACTTGAGCATGTACCACATTTGCCCGAAGGGGGTCATGCTCATCTTCTTGTTGGACTGCAGCCTCTCGAGGTTGTCCGAGGTGTCGGGGTCGGACTTCATCGCCTTGAGGCCCCTGCTGAGCACCTCGATCGCGGCCTCACGCTGCCCCGCGCGGTTGTGGATCCACGCCAACACGTTGTAGAGGATCGGGGACTTCTTGTTGAAGGCGATCCCGCGTTCGAGCGCCGCGCAGGCGCCCTCGCGGTCGCCCTGCCGGGAGAGGATCGCGCCCAGCAACAGGTGGCTCTCGGAGGTCTTGGGGTAGCCGTTCTGCAGGAACTCGACGGCCTGCTTCTCGTGGCCCCCGGCGTAGTGCATGGCGCCGATCTGAGTGTTGATCTGCGGGCGGAGGAAGATCTGCCAGTTGGAGTAGCGCAGGGCTTCCTCGAGCGACTCGATCGCCTTGGGGACGTTTCCGGCCTGGGCTTGCCTTTGCGCGCGCTCGAACAGGGGCGAGACCGCGTCGCCGACCTTCCGCCGAATGAACATGAAGAGCGGGAAGAACACGATCACGCCGAGGAACGGGCCCAGGAGGTAGAACGGGTCCTTCGGGATCAGCAGCAAGCTGAGCATGATGGCCAGCGAGGTGCCGGCGGGGATCAGCAAGGAGAACATGGCCACTCCGGCGCCCGGCGGCGCGTTGAATGGCGCAAGTGTCGGGGCCCAGGACCCGGAGCGCAAGCGCCGTCGCGCTCGAGGGCCGGAGTCTAGGGCTCGCGTCGGGCCTGGAGCAGCGATCCGAGCAGCCACGGCCTGCGCTCGAGGACCTCGACTCGCCAGCGC
The DNA here is from genome assembly GCA_020425635.1 of Planctomycetota bacterium. GTDB lineage: Bacteria > Planctomycetota > J058 > J058 > J058 > JAGQRJ01. The sequence goes on from JAGQRJ010000016.1 coordinate 10,053, forward strand.
TCACGCTCGCAGAGCACCAGCTCCAGCGCCCGGCCCCCGTCGGCGATCGCGGCGTCGGTCAGCCAGAACGAGGCGTAGGGCACCCCGAACTGCTTGCGCGCGACCACCCGCAGCTGCGCGTCGAGCAACAGCACCTCGGTGGCCTCCTCGTAGGGACAGTCCCAATCGGTGATCAACAAGGTGCGCTCACCGACCGCGTATTGCCGGAGCAGGCAGTATCCCGGCACCTCCACGCCCGTCGGCGCGCCGCCCCGCAGCAGCGGGGTGGTGCGCGGCCAGTCGCGATAGTCCCCGGCGTGCTGCGCGAGCGAGAAGTCCTCGATCGGGACGATCACGACGGGGGGCTCTGGGGGCTGCTGCATCCCTCCAGCCTACACCGCGACCCAGGCCCTGGCCGAGTAGGATCAGGCCATGAGCAGCTTCTCGACCCCCCTCTCGCGTCGCCTCGGCCTGCGTTACCCCATCGTGTGCGCGCCCATGTTCCTGATTTCGAACAAGGAAATGATCGTGGCCTGCGCCGAGGCGGGGATCCTCGGGGCCATGCCCTCGCTCAACGCGCGGACCCTCGAGGGCTTGCGCGCCGACCTCGAGTGGATCCGCGCGCGGACCTCAGGCCCCTTCGCGATCAACCTCACGATCGGACTCACCGACCCCGCCCGCCTCGAGGGCGACGTCGCCCTCTGCGAGGAGTTCGAGGTCCCGGTGTGGCTCACCAGCTACGGAGACCCGACCGCGCTCGTCGCGCGCGCTCGCGCGCGCGGGGCAACGGTGTTCCACGACGTGACCCAGCTCCGGCACGCGAAGAAGGCGGAGGCGGCCGGGGTGGACGGGATCATCGGCGTCGCCGCGGGCGCAGGGGGCCACGCGGGGGTGATCAGCCCCTTCGCGCTCGTTCCCTACCTCACCCAAAACCTCGACGTCCCGGTGATCGCCGCGGGGTGCATCTCCAGCGGTCGCCAGATCGTCGCGGCCCTGGCCCTCGGCGCGGAGCTGACCTACCTGGGCACGCGCTTCATTCCGAGCGCGGAGTGCGGCGCCCCGCCCGCCTACAAGGAGCAGGTGGTCGCCGCCGGACCTGAAGACATCGTCTACACCGACAAGGTGTCCGGGATTCACGCAAACTTCCTCCGCTCGACGCTCCCTGACGACTGGACGCCAGATCGGACCCCTGAGGGGGCGAAGCGCTGGAAGGAGATCTGGTCTGCGGGCCAGGGGGTCGCCGAGATCCACGAGCAGCAGACCGTGGCGGAGATCGTGGAGCAGCTGGTTCGCGAGTACCACGACGCGGTCGCGGCGCTGCCTCGCTGAGGCGGCGGCAGGCCAGGGCTCAAGCTTGGCAGCGCTGACCAGCGAATCCTGACGATCGCTGTTCTATCCGCGACGATTCCTAGGTATAACCTTGGCCAGGAGTACTCATGGCCAAGAAGAAGACCCGAAGCACCCGTCGCACAGCGACCCCCGCCAGCCCCAAGGGAGGCGTCGACAAGCAGGGGAGCGCGGACAAATCGGCCGCGAAGTCTCCCGAAGCGAAGAAGGCGGGCAAGCGAGTCAAGAAGGCCGCGAGCAAGAAGGCGGCGGGCAAGAAGGCCGCCGCGAAAGGCCAGGCCAAGGCGAGCAAGCGCGCCGGGCGACGCCGGGCGGACTGGAAGCACACGACCTACGCCGCCATCGAGACCTGGCGCAAGGCCAACCACATGGCGAAGTACCGCATGGCTGAGCTGCTCGGGATCAGCAACGGCACCTACCACAACTGGGCCAGCGGCCGCGCGGTCCCCTCGCTCTCGACCCAGCGCAAGATCAAGGCCGTGATCTCGGCACCCGCCACGAGCGCCGCGCGTCCGGCGAGCGCTGCCTCGGCGAGCCCGCGGGCGGCCGGCTCCGCGGGAGCTCCGCGCGCGAGCGAGACCCTGCGCGCCGCGACGGAGCTGGTGAACACCTACCTCCAGACCCACCCCGGGAAGCTCAGCCCCGACCGCTTCACCAGCCTCGTGCGCGAGGTGTTGGGCGCGGTGAGCTGAGGCTCAGCGCGATTCGACGCGTTGCAGGGTCCTGGCGCAGGAGGCGAGGGAGCCCTGCTCAGTCCGACCGAGGGGTCCCGCGCGCTTCGTCCCGACGCTGAAGCTCAGCGGCCTGCAGGCGCAGGTTCGCTGGAGCGTCTTCATCGAGGGGACCGTAGGCCCCAGGCTGGCCGTAGCGGTGGAGCTTGATCGGCCAGCTCGCGGAGAGCGTCTCGAGGAGCATCAGGGCGCGATCCGAGCGCTCGTCCTCGAACCACTCGGGGCGGGTCTCCCAGACCCGCACGAAGGGGATCGAAGGGGCGCCCTCGAGCTCGGAGACGCAGGTCTCGATCATGAGCCCCATCCGGTCTGGGCGATCCTCGCTGAGGAGCTGTGCGTCGCCCCGGTGCCAGGCGCAACGAAAGGCCGCGCACTCCTCAGGGCGCTCGGCGTAGATCCCGCAGCCCCTCGCGCAGAGCTGGGGGCAGGCGGTGTGCATGGGCTTGTCGAGCGCGCCGACGGCGGGCAGCACGCAGCACACCTGGCACTCGCCACAGCTTCGCTCGAGGTCACTCACGCCCAAGGTATGGCAGCACGCAGCGCGTCGGTCCAGGGGTCACCGCGCCCGCGGCCACGTCCCCCGACGGCCACCGCTGAAGCGCGCTGCCCCGGCCTGCGCGACCTCGCCCTGGAGCGCGTCTCGGGTGAGCTCCCAGGTGTCGCTCGAGCGGCTGAGGTCGAGCACGGGTCCAGGGAGGCTCCAGGCAGGCGCCGGCCGGGGGCAGGGCGCGACCGAGCCCCTCCAGGAGGGGGCCGCGGGAGCTTCGACGGGGCAGGAGCAGTGTTGCGGCCAGGGGCAGCAGGTGGGTTGGGTCATTCGAGGACGCCTCCGAGCCCCACCTATCGGAGGGGTCATCGCGGGGCCTGACCCCTTCCTGAAAGGAAAAACCGACCGAACCACTGGACTTAGCGCGAATCTGGAGGAACTCGACCGCAGGTGGAAACTGTGGAAAGGTGGAAAGCTACGGGCGCACCACGAGCCCGGGCGGAAGGTCTCGCGGGCTCCGCGCGCCGCACAGCGCCAGCGCCTGGTCGACCTCGTCCCGCAGGAGCTCGAGGACCCGGGTGACCCCGCGCTGGCCGTCGACCGCCAGCCCCCACAGGGCCGGCCGGCCGAGGAGGACCGCGTCCGCGCCGAGGGCGAGCGCCTTGATCACGTCCGTACCCCGGCGAATCCCTCCGTCGATCAGCACGGCCCCGCGCCCCGCGACCGCGTCGACCACCTCCGGCAGCGCGTCGATCGTGGCCACCGCGGTGTCGAGCTGGCGCCCGCCGTGATTGCTCACCACCACGCCCGCGGCGCCGTGGTCGAGGGCGAGCCCAGCGTCGTCGCCGCGCACGACGCCCTTGACCAGGACCGGCAAGCTCGTCAGCGAACGGAGCCAGGTGAGGTCGTCCCAGGTGAGGTCGGGGTCGAGCAGGGAGGCCACGTAGGCCGCGAGGCCGGAGTCGTGCTCGACGCGCTCGAGGGCCCCGTAGCCCGCCGCGTGCAGGTTCTTGGCTTCGAGCCCGGGCGGAAGGTGAAAGCGGTTCTTGACGTCGCGCTCCCTTCGCCCGAGGAGCGGCGCGTCGACGGTCAGCACCAGCGCCTGGCAACCCGCCGCCTCTGCTCGGCGAACGAGGGCCGCGGTGGCGCCGCGGTCCCGATAGACATAGAGCTGGAACCACACCGGGTGGGCGCTGGCCGCGACCACATCCTCCAGCGCGGTGTTCGAGAGGGTGCTCAGCACCAGCGCCGTGCCCAGCGCGCTGGCGGCGCGGGCGGTGGCCAGCTCGCCCTCGGCGTGGGCCAGAGCCTGAAAGGCCATCGGCGCGACGAGCACCGGGAGCGCCAGCCGCTGGCCGAGCAGCTCGACCTCCAGGCTGCGCTCGCCGACCCCCGCGAGCACCCGATAGCGCAGGCGCAGGCGCTCGTACGCCGCGCGATTGCCGCGCAGGGTCAGCTCGTCTGCTGCGCCGCTCGCGTAGTAGTCGAAGGCCATGCGCTCCATGACCCGCTCGGCGGCGCGCTCGTACTCCAGCAGGTTGATCGGCGCGTCTGGCGCGTGGGGCACCTCGCCCTCCTCGTGCCCCCAGGATAGCGGCCTGCGCTTGTTGGGGTGCGAGGCGAGGGTCAGACTGAGCGTCATGAGCGAACGGATCCCCCTGGCGTTGTTCGTCACCCGTCGGGCCAACTGCCCGAGCTGCGGCGCGCTGCTCGAGTTCGCGGGGCAGGCGGGCCAGGTCGCGTGCGCCTTCTGCGGCTGCTCCGCGGTGGTCGAGCGCCGGCTGCGCTACCTCGAGGCCGAGGTCGTCGACCAACGCCGGGTCGAGGTCGACTGGACCCCGGCGCACCTGAACCCGGGGACGCCTGACGAGCGCGCGGCCTGCCCGGGCTGCGGCGCGGGGCTCGCGATCGACGCGGTCCAGTCCCACGCGCGCTGCTCGCATTGCGACTGCCAGGTGAAGATCGAGCGCCGGATCCGCCGCGTCGCGCTGGCCCTCGCGCCCAGCGCGGAGGGGGAAGACGCGCGGGTCGTCGAGCTGATCGAGACGCTGCGGCGCTCGCAGGATCGCGTCGAGCGCCTGGAGCTCGCCGAGCGACTCGACCGCTGGGGCGCGATCAACCCCACCCTCGCGCGCCGCGTGGTCGAGGTCATGCAGCTTCAGCGCGAGTCCGACCCGCTGCTGGGGCAGGCCCTCGGCGGGTGCCTGGGCAAGCTCCTCTGCCAGGGCGACGCGGTCTTGCGCGACGCGGTCGTGCAGGCGGCGCAGGGCTTCCTCGGCGACCCCCAGGGCTCGCCCGCGCTGATCTGGCAGCTGGGGCTCGGGAGCGGGGTGTGCCTCAAGCCGCTGCTCGACGCGGCGGACGCCTTGGCCCAGGCGGGCGCCTTGCGCCTGGCCTGCACCGCGCTGTGGGCGGCGAACACGCTGCTCGGGCGCAACTACCCCGAGCACCCCGTACTCAGCGAGGTGATCCTCTACCGGGTGATCTACCTGCATGGGGTGCCCCTCGCGTGGGCTCTGGAGTTCGTCTCCGGCCGCGGGGCGGTGCGCTTCGAATACCCGGTGGAGACGCTGCTGCGCTTTCTGGACGACTGCAGCGCCGAGCGCCCGGAGCTCGTCGAGGAGGTCCAGCAGGCGGTGCGCTCGGAGGCTTGCGCCAACGAGACCGACTACGGCGCGCGGCTCGACCTGTTCTCCACGCTGCACAGCGCTCCCGCCCGGGAGACGCTGCTGCGGACCCTCGAGCCTCCGCCCGCCGGGACCTCACTGCGCATGGTCCGCCGCGCCGTGGACCTCTGCGCTGGACTCCTGGCCGACGCGACCCTGGGGGACGCGGCGGCGGCGGCCCTCGTGCGCCTCTGCGACGGACCTGCGGGGGCGACGCCGCTCGCGGCCCTCGTCCGGGCCGAGGGCGACGCGCTCCCGGAGCCCGTGCGCCGGGCGTTCTTGAAGTCGGTGCCCGACTCGCCCTTGCTCAGCCCGCTGCCTCCTCGGAGGTGGAGCTCCCCGCCAAAGCACCAGCGCGCGCCCTGGCTGGAGGCGCTGCACGCGGAGTACAAGCGCGAGTTCTCCGCCGCGGTCGACGCCTACCGCGCCACCAGCGCCGCGCTCCAGGCCCTGCGCGCCCAGAGCGCCGGACACACGCCGCTGATGGTCGCGGCGCGCCGGGGCGAGCTCGAGCTCGTCGAGCAGCTCCTCGCCGCGGGGGCCGAGGTCGACGCCCGCAGCCCCTTTGGCCGCACCGCGCTGATGGTCGCGGCGCAGGCGGGGCAGACCGAGGTCGTCGCCGCGCTGCTGCGCGCCGGGGCCTCCGTCGATCTGCGCGACAAGGAACGGCAGAGCGCGCTGACCCTCGCCGCGGCGGCGGGGCAGGCCGCCGCGCTGTGGGCCGTGTTCGCCGAGGGCGACTCCACCCCCGAGGCGCGGCAGGAGGCCTTCCGCGCGGCGTTCGCCGCCGCGCAGTGGCCGCTCGTGCGCGCGCTCCTCGCCGCGGGCGCCGACCCTGACACCCTCGAGGCCGACGGGGCCACTCCGCTGATCCTGGCTTGCCGCGCGGGGGACCTCGAGGGCGCCCAGGTCCTGATCGAGGCCGGGGCGCTCCTCGATCACTGCGATCGCCGGGGGCAGACCCCGCGCATGGCCGCCGAGGCGGCGGGCGCCGCGGCGCTGGTCGAGTTGCTGACGCGAGCCGGGGGTTGAGCGCGCGTCGGTGATAGGCTCGCGGACATGGACCTGAAGTTCTTGCGTTGGTTGCGGGTGTTGGGCGCGGCCGAGGGGACATCGACCCTCCTGCTGTTCGGGGTGGCCATGCCGCTCAAATACGTATGGGGCATGCCCCTCGCCGTGACGATCGCGGGCTCGATCCACGGGCTCCTGTTCGTGAGCCTGGCGGTGGCCTGCTCGATCGCCATGGAGCGCGTCCCGATCGGGACCAAGCTCGGGGTCGCGGGGATCCTCGGCGCCGTCGTGCCCTTCGGACCCTTCGTGGTCGACCGCTGGCTGAAGCGGCTCGCCGAGGGCGCCCGCGAGGGTTGAATACGCCGTAGGCAGCTCCCGGCGAGCGTCCGTCCCACGGGTCGCATAAGCCCAGCAGGCCGCTCCTGCGTGGACTGGATCCGGGGGTGCATATCCGCTCCTTGGCATACGCCAGGAAGGACCCGCCATGCCCCACACGATCGAAACGACCCCCACGTCCGAGGAGAACCTGACCGTCGCCTGCTTCTGTGGACGGCGCTACGCCGTTCCGCGTCGCCTGAGCGGCCGCCAAATCCGCTGCGGACGCTGTAAGACCGCTCTGCGCGTCGGGCCCGCGCAGGCGAAGCGCGCGCCAGCCCCGCGCGGAATCGACCGGACGGCGAAGCAGCTCGGCGCGCCGGAGGCCAGCAACGACCCCTACGCCCCCCCGCGGGAGGTGCAGCGCGATCGCCCCCAGGGCCAGACCCCACCGACGTCCAAGGAGTTCATGCGCGATCGCGACTTGACCGCCGAGGGGCACGTCATGGCGATGGGCCTCTGGACGCGCGTGTGGGGCCTCCTGCTCGGACTAGGCGCGCTGGCCTTCGTCGTGTTCGGGCTGCCGAAGGCGTCAGGGGCGGCGGCCGCCTTCTTGCTGGTGGGCGCCGTGTTCGCCCTCGGCTGGGCGGGATTCACGATCCTCCTGGGCACGCACCTCATGGGGCTGCGCAACTGGGCGCGGATCGTGTTCGCCGTACTCTCAGGGCTGCAGCTGCTGAACTTCGGGCTGCAGCTGCTGACCGAGCCCTTCCCACAGAAGCTGGTGAGCCTCATCGTCGCGGCGTGGGTCTGCGCCCAGCTCTGGGCGCTGTTCGGGGAAGCGGGCGCGCGCGTGTTCCAGCCCGACTACCAGGCGCGCCGCGCGCGCGACCCCCGCAGCGTGGCCTTCTGGTGGAGTCCGTTCTTCATCGTTCCGGCCGTGCTGCTGGCCCTGTTCGTGGTCGGTGCGTTGTTCGTGGTGCTGCGGCTGGCCGTCTAGTCCGCACGTCTCACCACTCGCTCCGCTCGTGGATTCGAAGTGCGGCCAGCAGTGTTGTTTAAGACAGTGAGACCCGGCCTGCGGCCGGGTACACACTGTCGCTTGCGCCTCGCTCGCGGCGGCAGAGC
>JAGQRJ010000794.1 GCA_020425635.1 Planctomycetota bacterium
AGGGGCTGGCGGCGCTCGAGGCCGGCCAGCCAAGCCAGGCGCTCGAGCGCTTCCGGGCGGCGTTGACGCTGGCGCCCGACGCCGCGGCCCTGCGCCAAAACGCGGCGCGCTGCGAGCTCACGCTCGGCGACGCAGAGCTGCGCGCGCGCCGCCTCGACGAGGCTCGCGCGCACTACCGCGCCGCGGGGTCGCTGCTCCCCGACGACCCGACCCCGAGGGTGCGCGAGGCGCTGGCGTGCCTCGCGAGCCAACAGCCGGCAGAGGCCGAAGCGCTCTTGCGACCCGTCGCGGACCGCGCCCCCACCGCGGCCGTCCTCGAGGTGCTCGGGCGGGCGCAGCTCGCCCGGGGCGACGCCGCGAGCGCGCTCCGCAGCTTGGAGCGAGCGCGAGAGCGCTGCAGCGCAGACTCACCCCAGGCCCAGCGCCTCGACGCGCAGCTCACCCAGGCCCGGAGGGAGGCGCTCGCCGCGCGCGACGTGGGCGCCGTCGACCTCTCGGCGACCCACTTCGAGGTGCGCTACTCCGGGGTCGGCGCCGCCGCAGGCTCCGGCCTGGGGCGAATCCTGGAGGACGCCTACGAGCGCGTGGGCCAGCTGCTCGGGCGCTACCCAAACCGCCAGGTGCCCGTGGTCGTCTACCCAGCCGCCGACGGGCTGACCGAGGCCAGCGGCGCGCACCGCTGGATCGGCGGCCTCTACGACGGACGGATCCGCGTGACCGCCGACGCCCTGAGCGCTCCCGGAGAGGCCAGGCGCCTGCTGGCCCATGAATACACACACGCCCTGCTGCACAGCGTGGGGGGCAGCAAGGTCCCCGCCTGGCTGCAGGAGGGGCTCGCGCAGCTGGCCGAGGGGAGCTCGCTGCCCGCGCCGCCGCGGCGGGGGCAGGCGCCGACCCTCGCGCAGCTCAGCCAGAGCTTCGCCCAGGCCGGAGCGGCCGAGGCGGCCCGACGCTACGCGGCGGCGGCGCACTTCGTCCGCCACCTCAGCGCCCGCGGCGGCATGCCGCTCCTGCTCGAGGTCGTCGAGCGGATCGGCCGGGGTGAAGCCCCAGCCGACGCGGTCGAGCACGTCTACGGCGTGAGCCTGGAGCGGCTCTACCAGGGCTGGGCGGAGACCTTGCGCTGAGCTGCAACCCGCTCGTTTGAAACGACTTGCCGTCGGCGCGTAGCCCCGCGGGCCCGCGGGTGGCAGGCCCAGGCCCGCTTCGCCCCCTCCGAGCCCCGGGGGATCCGCGTCCCGGTCAAGCACTCGGTGCAGGCCCCGCGTATACTCTCCAAGGGCGTGTTCTCCCTGCCGTGACTGAACTTACGCGTTCGGTTAGACCCACGGCGGGGGGAACGGCGTCTCATTGGAAGGAGGAGCATGAGCCTGCGCTGGAATCGAAGTCTCGGCGTTGGAGTTATGGCGGCCTGCCTGGCGGGCGCGCTGCCCGTCGCGGCACAAGACGGCGACGCGACCCCCACCAACCAGCTGCACTACCCGCTGAACCCGACCCTGGCCGGCATGCTCGACAGCGCCAAGCGCGCGCAAAAGGCGGGCGAGTGGAAGCAAGCCGCGACGCTCTACCGCAACGTCCTCGACGAGGATCACGCCAAGGAGACCGCCGGCTACCAGCTCGCCTTCGTCGACTCCAAGCGCACGCCCGGCGCGCGCGCCGCGCGCCGCCGCTTCAAGGGGATCACGCAGCTCGCGATCGAGGGCCTGCGCGGACTGCCGCCCGAGGGCAAGCGCGCCTTCCGCGCGGCCTACGACTACCGCGCCCAGGCCGAGTTCGAGCGCGCCGCCCAGGCCGACGACCCGCTGCGGGCCATGGCCCTGTGCTACGAGCTCTACCCGATCGCGACGAGCGCGCCGCGGATCCTCGAGACCATGGCCGAGCGCTCCCTCGAAGAAGGGCGCATGGACCGCGCCAAGCGCCTGCTCGAGCGCCTGCTCGAGCACCACGCGGACGAGCTCGAGGAGCCGCTGTGGGTTCAAGAGAAGCTGCTGCTGTGCGCGATCGGCGCGGGCGACGCGGCCGCGGTGCGCGAGCTCGCCGAGTCCCTCGGCGCGGCCCAGCAGGTGGGCGCAGGGCAGCCCGCTGACGCGGGCCCGCAGGTGATCCTCGGGGGCGCCTTGCTCCCCGTGGCCGAGCTGGTCGCGCGCGCGCTCGAGGTCCAGGCGGTCCGCAACGGTCAGCGCAACGGCGAGGCGCCCAGCTTGGCCCAGCCTCGCGGCGACGCGGCCAACCGGGCCTCCTACGACCAACCCGTGTCGCTGGGGGCGGCGCGCTTCCGCCCGCTGCGCTTCGCTCGCCCGCAGCTGCAGAGCGGCAGCGCCAACAGCGACATGAAGATCTACATGCCCAGCCGCCCGACCAACCCGGCGCGGCACGAAGGCGTGGTCAGCAAGGGCAACCTGTTCCTCGCGCTCTCCGACCGCCTCGTAGCCTACGACCTCGCGAGCGGCGAGTCGGCCCCGCCGATCCGCCCGGTGGTGCAGGCCTACAACGACCCGAACCCAAAGGTGCTGTTTTCGGCGAGCCTCTATCAGGACGTGGTCGTCACCTCCCTCGTGCAAAACGTACTCAAGGACCAGGCCTTCCGCGGGATCCCGATCAAGGTCCAGATCCCGATCCGCAAGCTCGTCGCCTTCGACACGGCTCGCTGGCGCTGGCTGTGGAGCCACGACCAGGTGCTGCGCGGGACGAAGC
>JAGQRJ010000795.1 GCA_020425635.1 Planctomycetota bacterium
CCTCCGCGCCCTGCTGGGTCAGGGCCTGGAACACGTCCTCCAGGCTCGCCTCGAGCGGGGCGAGCTCGAGCAGGGTCACGCTGGCCGCCTGGGCCGCGGCGCACACCTGGGTGGCCATGGCCTCGACCCGGTCGGGGGTGGTGGGCTCGACGCGCAGGGCGTCGCCGCTCGGCTGCACCCGGGCCACGGCCTCGAGGCCCGCCAGGGTCTCGCTCCAGCCCGCCGGCGGGTCGAGGGCCCGCACGCGGTAGGCCCCGCCGGTGGCGCGGCGCTTGAGCGCGGCCACGGTGTCGTCGGCGACCCGGCGGCCCTGGTGGATCACGACCACGCGCTCGCAGCTGGCCTCGACCTCCGAGAGAATGTGCGAGCTGAAGAGCACGGTGCGCTGGGCGCCGAGCTCGCGCACCAGCCCGCGGACCTCGAGCACTTGGTTCGGGTCGAGGCCGTGGGTCGGCTCGTCGAGGATCAGCACCGCGGGGTCGTGGAGCAGGGCCTGGGCGATCCCGACCCGCTGGCGGTAGCCCTTGGAGAGCTCGGCGATCGGCCGCCCGAGGACCTCCCCCAGCCGGCAGCGGTCGAGCACGCCGCGCACGGCCGCCTGGCGCGCGGCCGGCGCGCCGATCCCCCGCACGCGGGCGACGAAGTCCAGGAAGGGCTCGACGCGCATGTCGTCGTAGAGCGGGGTGTGCTCGGGGAGGTAGCCGACCCGCTCGCGCACGGCGAGGCTCTGGGTGGCCACGTCGAGCCCGGCCACGGTGACCGTGCCCGCGCTGGGGGCGAGGAAGCCGGCGAGGACCTTGAGCGTCGTGCTCTTGCCGGCGCCGTTGGGGCCGAGGAAGCCCACGACCTCGCCGGCGCCGACCTGGAAGCTCAGGTCGCGCACGGCCAGGTAGTCGCCGTAGCGCTGCGATAGGGCAGCAACCTCGATCATGCCGCCACTGTACCTCAGGGCTCGGAGCGCCCCGGAGATCGAGCGGCGACCCGACGCATTTTTCCAGGGGGGGCAGGCGGGGGGGCTTCCAGCCGGGCTCCACCGAGCTCCTGCACCCACCCCGACTCGGTCTCCCTCCGTGCGGGCGAAAATCTTCGAGCGCCTTGGCGCGTGGACTGAGGCGGCGCCAAAGTGGGCTCGTCACGGATCCCGGGAGGCGGACTTGGACGCGAGCGAGATCAACCAGAAGGTGCGGCAGGTGATCGCCGAGCACGCGCAGTTGCCGGCCGACCTGCCCCCCCTCGAGGACCAGACGAATCTGTATGAGGTCGGCATGGCCTCGCGGGCGAGCGTCAACATGATGCTCGCCCTCGAGTCGGTGTTCGAGATCGAGTTTCCCGACAGCATGTTGAATCGGGCGGTGTTCGAGAGCATTGCGGCGATCAGCGAAGCCGTCGAGGAGTTGTTGGGATGAAGAGCCCTGTGGGAGTGCCTCCCGAGGCCGGTCAGGAGGCGGGGCAGACGGTGGCCGAGCTGCTGCGCGCCGTGGAGCGGATCGGGGTCGAGGTGGCGGGCCCCGCCGCGGCCGACGTCGACGCGCGGGGGCGCTTCCCCCAGGAGTCGATCGCGGCGCTGAAGGAGGCGCGCGTGCTCTCGGCGGCGGTGCCGCGTGCCCTCGGCGGCGCCGGCGCGAACCCCGTGGAGCTCGCGACCCAGTGCGTGGCCCTCGGGCAGCACTGCGCCAGCAGCGCCATGATCCTCGCCATGCACCACATTCAGGTCGCCTCGATCGCCCAGCACTGCGGCGGGTCGCCCGAGCTCGAGGCCTACCTGCGGCGGGTCGTCGACGAGCAGCGCCTGATCGCCTCGGTGACCTCGGAGGTCGGCCCCAGCGGCGACATGCGGCAGAGCGTAGCCTGCGTGACCCAGGTCGACGGCGGGTTCACGCTCTCGAAGAGGGCGACCACGATCTCCTACGGCGCCTACGCCGAGGACTTGCTGATCACGGCCCGCCGCGACCCGGAGGCGGCGCCCAGCAACCAGGTCCTGGTGCTCGTGCTCGGCGGCGACTTCTCCCTCGAGGAGCCGGGCACCTGGGACACCCTCGGCATGCGCGGGACCTGCAGCGCGGGCGCGCGGGTGGAGGCCAAGGGCCAGGCCTGGCAGGTGCTCCCCGAGCCCTTCGCCGGGATCGCGACCACGACCATGGTGCCGCTCTCGCACGTGGTGTGGGGCGCGTGCTGGCTCGGGATCGCGACCGACGCCGCGGGCAAGGCGCGGGCGGTGGTGCGCTCGAAGGCCCGGGCCCAGCCCGGGGTCGCCCCTGCGGCGGCGCGCCGGCTGTCGGGGCTCATGACCAAGCTCCAGCTCTTGCGGAGCGAGGTGTTCCTCGCCGCGCGCGACTACAGCGACCTGCTGGCGCGGGGCGACCTCGAGGGGCTGGCGAGCCTGTCCTTCGTGCTGCGCCTCAACAACCTCAAGCTCTCGGCCTCGCAGCTGACGGTCGAGGTCGTGAGCGAGGCGCTCTTCGCCTGCGGGATCGGCAGCTACATGAACAAGAGCCCGTTCAGCCTCTCGCGTCAGCTGCGCGACGCCTACTCGGCGCCGCTCATGATCAACAACGACCGGATCCACGAGACCAACGCCTCGATCCTCTCGGTCTTCAAGGGCGAATGAGCATGTCGCACGCCGAGAAGCAGGAGGCGTTCCGCCAGGGGCTGCTCGAACACCGGATCTTGATCCAGACCCAGGTGCCCGGGATCTTCGGGCACGCCGCGCCCTTCGACGCCGTGATCCGCAAGCTCGAGGCGCGGATCGACCGCGAGGTGGCGGGCGAGGCCGAGCGGGTCTACTTCCCGCCGGTGCTGGCGCGCGAGGTGGTGCGCTCCACGGGCTACATGGAGAACTTCCCCACCCTCTGCGGCTCGGTGCACTCCTTCACCGGCGACGGCGCGCTGCACTCGGCGTTGGTCGAGCGGGTCAAGCAGGGCGGCGATTGGGGCGAGTTCCTCGAGCAGTCTCAGGTCGTGCTCGTGCCCTCGGCCTGCTACCCGCTCTACCCGACCTTGGAGGGCGAGCTGCCGCCGGGGGGCAAGCTCTTCGACCTGGTCGGGCACGTCTTCCGCCACGAGCCCTCCGACGACCCCACGCGCATGCAGGCCTTTCGCCAGCGCGAGAACGTGCGCCTGGGGAGCGCCGACGAGGTCGCGGCCTGGTGCGAGGGCTGGCTGCAGCGCTCGATCCGCGTACTCTCGGCCCTCGAACTGCCGGTGCGCCTCGACCTGGCCACCGACCCCTTCTTCGGGCGGGGCGGGCGCATGATGAAGGCCACCCAGCGCGCGCAAGAGCTCAAACACGAGGTGACCGTGGCGCTGTTCTCCGAGGAGCGCCCCTTGGCGATCACCTCGATCAACAACCACCAGGACCACTTCGGGCACGTGTTCGGGATCCACGGCGCCGACGGGGGGTACGCGCACTCGGCGTGCATTGGCTTCGGCCTGGAGCGGATCGCGCTCGCGCTGTTCCACACCCACGGCTTCGAGCTCGAGGGCTGGCCCGCGGGCGTCCGCGACGCGCTGGAGCTCTGAGGTGACGCACCCGATCTTCGCCCTCGACCCCGAGGGGTATCAGGCGCACGCCCTGCACCACCACGAGCAGGCCTGGCGCGAGAGCAACTGCTACCTCGACGTGTGGATCGAGGTCCTGCACGCGCTGGGGCTCGACGTCGAGGCGGGCCTGGCGTTCCCCTTGGCGTCGACCTTCGAGCACGACCAGTGGACCTTCTTCAAACCGCCGCACACCGACCTCTGGGAGCTCTACGGGGTCGAGGTCGAGGAGCTCACGCTCTGGCTGCCGCTGCTGGAGCACGCGCAGAACCAGGTGCGCGCGGGGCGGCTGCCGCTGGTGGAGATGGACGCCTACTACCTGCCCGACACCGCGGGCTCCGACTACCGCAGCGCCCACGTCAAGACCACGATCGCGATCACGGCCGTCGACCCCGCCGCGCGTCGGCTGCGCTACTTCCACAACGCGGGCTTCCACCGGCTCGAGGGCGAGGACTTCGACGGGATCTTCCGCCTCGGCCGACCCGAGCACGAAGACTACCTCCCGCCCTACTGCGAGATCGTCAAGGTCGACCGCGCGCGGCGGCTCGAGCCCGCGGCCCTGCGCGCGCTCTCGCTGCGCCTCGCGGCCGAGCACTTCGCGCGTCGGCCGGCGGAGAACCCGATCCGCGCTTACGCCGCCCGCGTCCCCGAGCACCTCGACCTCGTGCTCTCGCGGGGCGAGGCCGCCTTCCACGGCTACGGCTTCGCCGCCGTGCGCCAGCTCGGGGCCGCCTTCGCGTGCGTCGCCGCCTGGGCGCGCTGGCTGGACCAGGGCGCGGGCGGGGGCTGGGGCGAGGCCGCGGGCTCCTTCGAGGCGATCTCGGGGGTCGCCAAAATGCTGATCCTCAAGCTGGCCCGGATCGCGAGCAGCGGCAAGGTCCGCGACCTCTCGGGCAACTTCGAAGACATGGCCCAGGCCTGGGACGCGGGCATGCAGCGCGTCGGGGAGCAGCTGTCCGGGTGAGCGACGGGTTTGCGCTGACGCCTCGCAGCCAGGCCGTGGCGCGCGTCCCCGGCGAGCAGGTGCGCGCGCTGCGCGAGGGCTGGGAGCTGCTCAGCCTGCCCGCGGGGCGCGCGAGCGCTCCGGCGGAGCTCGCGGACGCGGGGCCTTGGCGCGCGGCGCCGGTGCCGGGGACCGTGGCCCAGGCGTGGGACCCGGCCCTCGGCGCGCTGAGCGAGGCAGACACCTACGACCACTGGTATCGCTGCCGGTTCGCGGGTCCCGCGGGCGAGTTCACGCTCCAAGCCCTGTGCTTCGAGGGCCTGGCGACGGTCGCCGACGTGTGGCTCAACGGCGCGCTGCTCCTGCACAGCGAGAGCATGTTCCTGCCTCAGGCGGTCTGCGTGGACGGTGCCCTGGGCGAGGAGAACGAGCTCTGGATCCGCTTCCACGCCCTGCGCCCCTGGCTCGAGGCGCGGCGACCGCGCGGCCGCTGGCCCACGCGGCTGGTGCCGCACAAGCACCTGCGCTTCGTGCGCACCACCTTCCTGGGGTACATGCCCGGCTGGTGCCCGAGCGTCCCCGCGGTCGGGCCCTGGCGCGCGATCCGCTGGGTCGGGCAGCGCGGCTTGGGGCTGGAGCGCGTGCGCTTGCTGGCGGGCTGGAGCGAGGGTCGCGGGCGGGTCGAGGTCGAGCTCGTGTGCCGCAGCGCCGCCCCCCTGGGCGCCGCCCGGGTGCGTGTCGGGGAGGTCGAGGGCCCGCTCGCGGTGGTCGCGGAGCCCGACGGTCGGTGGCGCGTGAGCGGGAGCCTGGTGGTCGAGGGGGCCGAGCCTTGGTGGCCGCACACCCACGGCGCGCCTCGGCGCTACGCCGCTGCGCTCGTGCTGGGGGAGGGCGACGCAGCCCGCAGCGTCGAGCTCGGTCAGGTCGGCTTCCGCGCGCTCGAGCGGGAGCGCGAGGGCGGGGCGTTCACGCTGCGGGTCAACGGCGAGCCCGTGTTCTGTCGCGGCGCGTGCTGGACCCCGCTGCGGCTCGACGCGCTCCACGCCAGCGAGGCCGACTACGCCGCGACCTTGGGCCTGGTGCGCGACGCGGGGATCAACATGCTCCGCGTGAGCGGGGTCATGACCTACGAGAGCGACGTCTTCTACCGGCTGTGCGACGAGCTGGGGATCCTCGTGTGGCAGGACTTCATGTTCGCCAACCTCGACTACCCGACCGACGACGCCTTCCGCGCGAGCTGTCGCGGGGAGGTGGCGGCCTGGTTGGAGCGCACCGGCCAGCGCGCGTGCGTGGCCGTGCTCTGCGGCAACAGCGAGGTCCAGCAGCAGGCGGCCATGATGGGCGTGCCCCGGGAGCAGTGGGCCCACCCCCTGTTCGACGAGGACTTCCCCGAGCTGTGCGCGCGCCTGCGGCCCGACGTGCCCTACGTGCCTTCGAGCCCCTGCGAGGGGGCCATGCCCTTTCACTGCGACGCCGGGCCCGCGCACTACTTCGGCGTGGGCGCCTACCTCCGCGGCTACGAGGACGCCTGGCTGGCGGGGGTGCGCTTCGCCAGCGAGTGCCTCGGGTTCTCCAACGTCCCCGAGCCCGAGGGGCTCGCGCTCCTGGGCGACGCGGGGGCCGCGGCCCCGCACCACCCCGACTTCAAGGCGGGGGTGCCGCGCGACCCTGGGACGGGCTGGGACTTCGCCGACGTGACCGACCGCTACCTCGAGCGCGTGTTCGAGGTCGAGGCCGCGCCCTTGCGCTACCGCGACCCGCAGCGCTACTTCGCCCTCTCGCGGGCGACCTCCGCGGAGGTCATGGCCACGGTCCAGGGGATCTGGCGCCGCGCGGGGTCGCCCTGCGGGGGCTCCTTGATCTGGCTGCTGCGCGACCCGCGGCCCGGCGCCGGCTGGGGCCTGCTCGACAGCGCGGGCGAGCCCAAGGCGCCGTATTACGCGCTGAAGCGCGCCTGGGCGCCGCGGGCGGTGTGGCTCGTGGACGAGGGCCTCAACGGGGTCTCCGTCCAGGTGTGCAACGAGGCGCCCCGCCCGGCGCGCGCGGAGCTGACCCTGGCGCTGCTGCGCCCCGACGGGGCGACGGTGGCGCGCGTCGAGCGGACCCTCGAGCTGGAGCCGCGCGCGCAGTGGGCCCAGCGCGTCGAGGCGCTGCTGGGCGCGTTCGCCGACTCCAGCGACGCCTACCGCTTCGGGCCCCGGGCGCACGCGGTGGTCGCGGCCCAGGTCGCGTTCCACGAGCTCGAGGGCGCGGCGCCGGCGGAGGTCTCGCGGGCCTTCCTCGCCCCGCCGGCCCTGGCCAACGCCCTGCGCTCCGACCTGGGGGTCCGCGCCGAGGCGCGGCCGCTCCCCGACGGCGCCTACCTCGTGACCGCGTCCGCCGAGGGCGTCGCGCACGCGGTCGCCGTGCGCGCCAAGGGCTACCGCCCCTCCGACAACTACTTCCACCTCGCTCCGGGCTTCCCGGTGAGCTTTCGCCTCGACCCGCTCGGCGCGCCGCGGACCCTGCGCGCCAAGCTCGAGCCGCTCAACGCCAGCGCCGCGGCGCCGATTCGCCTCTGCGCGGAGGAGGCCGACGCGTGAGCGCAGAGGTCGCGCGCGCCTCGCCCCTGGCCGACTCCATGGAGGCCGGCTGGATCCTCGACGGGGACGAGCGCCTGTTCGCCTGTTACCACGTGCCCCGGGGGCCGCGCACCCGCGGGGTGGCGGCCTTGCTCTGCTACCCGCTCGGCTCGCAGCGCATGAACCTGACCTCGAGCTACCGGGTCCTGGCCTGCGAGCTCGCGGCGGCGGGGATCCCCACGCTGCGTGTGGACTACCCGGGGACCTGCGACTCCAGCGGCTACCCGCGCGACCCCGGGCGGGTCGCGGCCTGGCTGCGCAGCCTGCACACCGCCGCCGGCTGGCTGCGCGCGCGCAGCGGGTGCGGGCACCTGACCTTGTTCGGCGCGGGGCTCGGGGGGACCTTCGCGGCGGTAGTCGCCGCGGCGCGCCCCGACGTCGAGGGGGTCGTGCTCTGGGGCCCGCTCGAGAGCGGCAAGCGCTACCTGCGCGAGGTGCGCGCCTTCAACGCGGTGGCGGTCGCCAACCCCGAGGGGCTGCGCCCCGAGGGCTGGGAGGAGGGCGACCAGGAGGCGATCGGGTTCTTGATCGCGAAGGAGACCGTCGAGGACCTGCGAGGGATCGACGCCCTGCAGCTCGAGGGGCAGCTCACCCGGGCGGCGGTGTTCCCGCGCAACCACTCGGTCTCCCACGCGCGCGTCGTCGCCGCGCTCGAGGGGCTGGGCGCGGAGGTCCACGTCGAGGCACAGGCGGTGGTCGACATGGACACCCTCGTGGCCGAGGAGGCCATGCCGCCCCGCGCGCTGATCGCCCAGTGCGTGGCGTGGTGGTGCCGGTCGTACCCCGAGCTCGGCAGCGCCCCGGCCGAGGGCGAGCCCCTCGAGCTCGCCCCCCGCGTGACCCTCCTCGCGCGCCAGGGGCACGCCGTGGTCGAGGAGGTCGCCCGCTTCGGTCCGCGGGGTGAGCTGTTCGGGGTGTTGACCCGCGGGGAGGCGGTCGACCCCGGCGCGCCGGGGGTGATCCTGATCAACGGGGGCACCAACCACCGGGTGGGGATCAACCGCAACTACACTGAGTGGGCCCGCGAGTGGGCGGGCCTCGGGCTGTGCGTGCTGCGCATGGACGTGCGCGGGCTGGGCGACAGCCCGCCGCTCCCGGGCGCCGAGCTCAACGCGCTCTACCGCGAAGAGACGCGCGCCGACGTGCGCGCGGCCTGCGACTTCCTCCAGGCGAGCCGCGGGCTGCGGCGCTTCGCCTGCCTCGGGCTCTGCGCCGGCGGCTACCAGGCCTTCCACACGGCCCTCGAGGACCCGCGGGTCGTGGCCGTGGTCATGCTCAACCCGCTGCGCTTCCTGCGCGACGCCACGCACCACACGCGGCTCAAGCGGCCGCCCCTCGAACACTACCGCACGAGCCTGCTGCAGCTCGAGCGCTGGCGAAAGCTAGCCCGGGGCGAGGTGAACGTGCCCGAGGTCGCCCGCGCGGTCGGGCTCCAGTTCGGGCGGCGGGTCTCGGCCTGGGCGGGGCGCCGGGTCGCGAGGCTGCGGCGCACCGAGCCGGCGCCCAACACCCAGCTCGCCGCCGACCTGCTGCGCTTGATCGAGCGCGGCTGCGAGTTCGTGATCGTGTTCAACGCCGACGAGCCGATCATTGAGCGCTTCAAGCAGGAGATCGCGGCAGACCGGGTGCGGCTCACGAACAGCGGTCGCTTCTGGCTGGAGTGGGTCCACCACGCCGACCACATTTTGACTCCGCTGGTCAGCCAGCAGGAGGCGGCTGGGATCCTGCGCCGCACCGTGAGCCGCTGGTGCACCCACCAAGAGCCGACGAGGAGCGCCCCATGAGCGCCGGTCCGATCGAGTATCGCCGCGGCAACGAGCTCGACCTGGAGCAGGTGATCGAGCTCTACCACGCGTCGACCCTCGGCGCCCGGCGCCCGGCCGACGACCGGGCGCGCATGCGCGACATGCTCGCCCACGCGAACCTCGTGTTCAGCGCCTGGGACGGCCCGCTGTTGGTCGGGATCTCGCGGACCCTCGCCGACTTCGCCTTCGTGGCCTACCTCGCGGACCTCGCGGTGCGCGAGTCGCACCAGCGCCAGGGGATCGGGCGCGAGCTGATCCGGCTGACGCGCCACGCGCTGCACCCGCAGGCGACCCTCGTGCTGCTCTCGGCGCCCGCGGCCGTCGACTACTACCCGCGGGTGGGCATGAGCCGCCACCCGCAGGCCTTCGTGCTCAAGCCCGGCGACCCGATCGTCTGACCCAGGACCTCCAGGAGGCGCGCGCCATGATTCGATCGATCTTGAGGAGGGCGGTGGGCAAGTACACCCGCACGGTCCACGCCCGCGGGAGCAGGTTCCACCACGCCACGGCCCCGGCGCGGGACGGAGCGTGGAGCGAGCAGCCGATCAAGTCCGCCGACGTGCTCGAGGGCGCGCCGCGCGCGCGCGCGGTCGAGTTCGCGCACACCGGCGACGGGGGCCTCGTGTGCGGGTCGTGGGACTGCACCGCGGGGAGCTTCCGCTGGTACTACGGCTGCGACGAGGTGATCACGATCCTCGAGGGCGAGGCCTTCGTGACCGTGGACGGCGAGCGAGCGCACCTGCGCCCCGGGAGCGTGGTGTTCTTCCCCCTCGACGCCGAGGCGCTGTGGGAGGTCCCGAACTACGTGCGCAAGCAGTTCGTGCTGCGCTACCCCGCGCCGCTCCTGCGCCGCATGGTGGAGTAGCCCGAGACCGAGACGGAGGCCGAGGCCGACGCCGAGGCCGAGTCCGAGACCGAGGCCGAGACCGAGACCGAGTCCGAGACCGAGGCCGAGACCGAGACGGAGGCCGAGGCCGACGCCGAGGCCGAGTCCGAGACCGAGGCCGAGACCGAGACCGA
>JAGQRJ010000017.1 GCA_020425635.1 Planctomycetota bacterium
GGCGCGGTCTCGGGTTCGAGCGCGGGCTCGTCGTGGAAGCTCACCTCGCACCCTGTGCAGAGTGCCAGCAGCCAGAACGCAGCCCAGGGTGAACGCATGTGCTCCCTCCGCGCGATCAGGGTAGCAGGAGCCCCCCCTGGCGGGGCGCCGACGCGGTCACCTCGGGCCGAGCTCGGTGCGTCAGGTTCGGGTTCGGACCCGAACCGAAGGCCGGCTGGAGCCCGCCCGTAGTCCTTGACTTTGCTTTGGCTATCCTCCTTTCCCGCATGGATTTACTGCATTCCCCCGGAAGCCGTGTTCGGTTCACGTTCGCGTTCTGTCGCTGGGCTTTGTTAGGTTAGGGCGAAGTTCGGAGGCACTCGTGCACGACCCTAACGATTCCCAAAGCAAGCACCACCTCGGCGTCCGCGACGAGGGCGAGATCTCGCCCCCCGTGGAGCAGCGCAACGCCGACGGCTCCGTCGCCGTCGTGCGCTGGGAGCGGGTGCGCAAGGCCCGGCGCGCGATCGCGCGGGGCGACTACAGCGACCCCCGCGTGCTCGAGCAAGCCCTCGAGAGCATGCTGCGCAGCCTGGGAGCCTGACGTGATCCACCGCCTCCAGATCTGCGACTTCGCCGCGCTGCACCACCTCGAGCTCACGTTCGGGGCCGGGCTCAACGTGCTGTCGGGGGCCTCGGGGCAGGGCAAGTCCACGGCCCTCGACGCGCTGCGCTTCGCGACGGGCCTCGGCCCGACCAAGGGGCTCACGCGCCTGGTGCGTCGGGGCGCGAAGCAGGCCCGGGTCGAGCTCAGCTTCTCCCTCGAGCCGGGTCGCCTCCGCGGGCTCTCCCCGCGCTGGGCCGAGCGCTGCGGCAGCGGACGGGTGACCGTCGCGCGCAGCGTCGACACCCGCGGGCGCAGCAAGGCCGAGGTCGCGGTCGCAGGCGAGGCCGCCGAGCCGCTGCCGCTGAGCGAACTGCGCGAGGTCGGGTTGCGCCTGGCCGAGGTCTACGGCCAAGGCAGCGCGCCCCGACTCGTGGAAGAGGCCGTGCAGCGCGAGCTGCTCGACGGCGCGAGCCGCCTGCACCCGGCGCGCGAGCGCTTCGGCGCCGAGCGCCGCGAGCTGCTCGCGCTCGCCCAGCGGCGCGACGCCCTCGCCGCGGCCCTCGAAGAGCGCGTGGCCGAAGAGGAGTCCGAGGTCGACGCGCGCGCGTGCCTCGCCGAGCTCGACCCCGAGCCCGACGAGCACGACGCCCTGCTCGACCGCGAGCAGAGCCTGGGCGACGTGTCCGCCTGGTGCAGCGCGCTGAGCGAGCTCGGCGCCCTGTTCGGCGGCCCCGGCGCGGAGTGGGTCCAGCGCCTGGAGCGCGCGAGCGCCAAGGTCGAGGCCGACCCCGACGACCCCGTGCTCGCCCCCCTCGCCGAGGCCTTGAACCTGCTCGAGCGCAGCCAGAGCGCCCTCGACGAGCGCCTCGAGAGCCTGGAGGAGGCGCGCGCCGAGCTCGAGCAGGTCGAGGCGCGGCTGCGGGCCTACCGCTCGGTGGCGCGGCGCCTGAAGGCGACCCCGGGCGAGCTCGCGCGCCGCTGGGCAGCCATGCAGACCGCTCCCAGCGTGGCCGAGCTCGGGCTCGAGCTGCGCAAGCTCGACGCCGTCCTCGCGCAGCGCTGGGCCTCGGCGGTCGCGGCGGGCGAGCAGCTGAGCGCCGGCCGCGCGCGCGCCGCGCGCAAGCTCGAGAAGGCCGTGGCCCCGCGCCTCGCCGAGCTCGGCCTCGAGCGCGGCAGCTTTCGCATTCGGGTGCAGTCCGCCGACTCGGCCGCGCCCACCTGGACTCACTTTCCCCCCCAGTCCGTGCACCCCAAGGGGACGCCTTCCCCGAAGGGAGCGGTGGTGGAGGTTGAGCAGTGCCTCCCCACCGCGCACGGCCTGGACCTCATAGCGTTCGAATTCTCCCCTGACCCGGCGGTAGAGCTCGCCCCCCTGGCGCAAGCCTCGGGGGGCGAGCTCTCACGTTTGTTCCTCGCCCTCGGCGAGCGCGCCGCGGGCGACGCCCCGGTGCTGGTCTTCGACGAGATCGACCAGAACCTGGGTGCGCGCCTGGGGAGCCAGGTCGGAGCTTGCCTCGCCGACCTCGGGCGTGGGCGTCAGGTGCTGGTGGTCACACACCTGGCGCCGGTCGCGGCCCGCGCGCAGCTCCACCTGCGCGTGCAGCGACGCGAGGGCGCGGTGACCGCCGAGGCGCTGGAGGGCGACGCGCGGGTCGAGGAGCTCGCACTCATGATCCGCGGCGAGCCGATCACCGCGGCGGCCCGCCGCCAGGCCGAAGAGCTCCTGCGCGAGGCCCCGTCCCCCCAGGACGCCGCGCCCCCCGCCGCCGCCTCGCCGCCGCGCCGCCGCCGGAGGGCGAAGTCGGCCTAGCAGCACGCTGAAGAAGCCCTCGCAAGGCGCGAGGAGGTCCTGCGAGCGTGGGGGTCGTGACCGACGAGCGACGCAGTCCAGGGCTTTTTCGAAGGGCTGCTAGCGCTCGGGATTCCAGTGCGCCGAAGGAAGCCCCCCCAGGGATCCGAGGTTAGACTCAGGGGACTTGCCTGGAGGCTCCATGAGCGCCAAGCGCGCCCCGTTCCAGATCGCAGTGTCGGGCAAAGCGGTCTACGTGCGTGTGCACGGGCTGGGGAGCATGCACACCGCCCCGACCCTCGAGGGCTTCGCCAAGCGCGTGATCAAGGGCGGCGCCCGGCAGTTCGTGTTCGACTTCGCGCAGTGCACGGGGGTCGACAGCACCTTCATGGGCATGCTGCTCGGGCTCTCGAAGCGGATCACCAAGCCCGAAGACGGGAAGGCCCGCGGCTGCGTGCTGATCAACGTCGACGAGCACGCGGGCAAGCAGCTCAGCTCGGTGGGCGTCGACGCCTTCGTCTCGATCAAGCCCGGGGAGACCGAGCTGCCGCGCGCGCTCAAGCTGACCAACCTCGAGGTCGTCGAGGCCTCGAACGAGGAGCGCATGAAGCTCATGGTCCGCGCGCACAAGGACCTGATCGCGGCGAACGAGAGCAACCGGGCCAAGTTTGGGCCCTTCCTCAAGGCGATCGTCGCCGAGCTCTCGTGACCCTCGCGCCGTTTCGCACCGCGCCCCGCTTCGTGAGCAAGCCCTGGGGCGGCGGCCCTGGCCTCGCCGCGTGCCTGGGCCGCGCGATCGAGCCCTCGATCGGCGAGGCGTGGCTGGTCTCCGACGTCCCGGGCGAGGAGAGCGAGGTCCTCGACGGCCCCTACGCGGGCCACTCGCTGCGCGAGGTGATCGCCCACCAGGGCGAGGCGCTGCTCGGCAAGGGGCGCCACCGCTTCCCTTTGCTGATCAAGCTGCTCGAGATCCGTGGGCGGCTCTCGGTGCAGGTGCACCCCGACGCCGCGGTGGCCCAGGCGCTCGGCGACGGCGCGCGCGGCAAGAGCGAGGCCTGGTATCTGGTCGAGGCCGGCCCGCAGGCGCAGGTGTGGCAGGGCTTCGCCGAGCCGGTGGCCCCCGCCGAGCTCGCCGCGCTGAGCACCTCGGGCGCGATCGCCGAGCGCCTGAACCGCTTCGTCCCCGAGCCGGGCGAGGCGGTGGAGATCCTCCCCGGGACCTTCCACACCGCCGAAGACGTGCTCGTGCTCGAGGTCCAGGAGACGAGCGACGTGACCTACCGCGTCTACGACTGGGGGCGCACCGACCGCGCGCTGCACCTGGAGCAGGCGACGGCGTGCCTGGAGCAGCTCCCGGCCGAGCCGACCCAGCGCCGGGTGCACCAGGGCGAGGCCACCTGGCCGGTGGCCCCGCGCTCGCCCTTCACCTTCGAGGTGTGGCAGCTCGCGGCCGACGAGGTCCGCCAGCTCCCCGAGCCCGGCTTCGCCGGCGCGCTGATCGTGCTCTCGGGGGAGCTGCACCTGCGCGGCGGCGGTCCCGAGCGGCTCGCCCAGGGCGACGCCCTCGTGCTCCCGGCGACGTGCAGCGGGCTCTCCCTGCACAGCGTCGGACCAGCTCGCCTGGCCTACGCCTGCGCGCTGCCCGCGGGCACCCGGCGCTTCAAGCGCCCGGGCTAAGGGCCCGCAAATCTCACCACGAAGTGGTGAGAAGTGCGGGCTGGCGGCCCCGCGCGCTCACGCACCCCTCGCCCGGCCTGGGCGGAGCGCGTGGTGAGCTTTGCGGGGCCTAACGCGTTTGGCTCGGCGCGCGGCCGGAGACCGAGCTCCCCGCGAGGAAGGGGCTCGAGGCCCAGGGGTCGAGGGCCTCCTCGACCTCGGCCACCAGCGGGAGCTCGATCACGAACTGGGCCCCCCGCCGCCGGCGCCGGGCCTCGATCGTCCCCCCGTGCTTCTCGACGATCCCGAGGCAGATCGCGAGGCCGAGTCCGGTGCCCTTGCCTTGCTCCTTGGTGGTGAAGAAGGGCTCGAAGACCTTGGTCAGGTGCTCCTTGGCGATCCCTGGGCCGTTGTCTTCGTAGACGATCTGGATCCGGTCTTCGCCCTTGAGCTTGGCGGCGATCTTGACCTTGCCTCGCGCGCCCGGAGTCAGGGCCTGCCCGCTGTTGGTCAACAGGTTGACGAACACCTGGGCCAGGAGGCTCGGGAACGCCTTGAGCTCGAAGGTCGCGCCGTCGTCGGCGCCGAGGTCGAGGGTCACCTCCAGCCGCTCCTGGGGGCGCTCGCGCTCGTGGGTCTCGACCGCCTCCTCGAGCAGGCGGCGCAGGTCGACCTCGACCAGGTCGGCGGTCCCGAGCTTCGAGAACGCGCCCAGGTCGTGCACGATATTGATCGCGCGGGCGACCGAGCGGCTGATCACCTCCACCGCGGCCTCGAGGTCGCCCAGGTGCTCGTCGAGCAGCGGGTCGGGCTCGGGGTCGGGGCGGACGCTCGCCTGAGACTCGGGCTGCTCGGCCAGGGCCACCCGCGCGGAGCCCGTGCCGCTGGCCTCCTCGTGCGGGACCGCCTCGGCCACGCCCGGCGGCTCGGCGAGCGCGGGCTGGATCCCCGAAGACGAGCCCGACTGCAGGCTCGCCGCGCTGTTCTCCAGGGCCTGATCCTCGGCGGGCGGGGCCTCGTCCTCTGCCGCGGGGTGCGCGAGGAGGTGCGCGCGCAAGCTCTCGAGGGCGGTCGCCAGCGGGGGGATCATGTTCTGCGCGGCGGAGAGCGGGTTGTTGAGCTCGTGGTTCAGGCCGTGCACGAGGCGCCCGATCGAGGCGTGCTTTTCGGTCACGATCAGCTGCTCCTGGGCCTGCTTGAGCTGCTGGTGGGCCTCGTGCAGGCGGGTGTGCGCCTCGGCCAGGCGGTTCGCCTCCTCGAGGCGCTTCTGCAGCGAGTCGCGCTCGACGAGCACCGCGATCAGGTCGTTGAAGCTGTTGGTGAGGGTGGCCAGCTCGTCTTGCGCGGGGGTCTGGACCCGAGCGGTGAGGTCGCCCTTGCGCACCCGCGCGATCCCGTCGGAGAGCTCGACGATCGGGGTCAGGATCTGTCCGCTGAGCATTTTGTAGAGTAGGAACCACAGCCCGGCGACGATCACGGTCGAGAGCAAGATCAAGAGCGAGACGCTGCGCGCGAAGCTCAACACCGGCGGGCGGCGGACCAGCGAGACGAGGAGCGCGCCCTTGAGCTCGCCCTCGCTGCTGTGGATCGGGGCGGCGAACTCGAGCAGGTCTTCGCCGTTGGGGCCGTGCCGCCCGAGCTCGTCGCCGCTCAAGGTCCTGACCCGCAGCGGCGCCTCGGCGTCGGCCTGCTGCGTGAGCACGTCGTTGAGCAGCGCGTTCTCCGCCGCGCTGCCCCCTTCGCGTGAGGTCGCCCCGACGCGCTCGATCGGGTGCCCGTCGGCGTCGTAGACCACGGCGCTGACCAGGCGATCGTCGTCCTGGGAGGTGAGCAAGAACAGCAGCTCTTCGGTGGTCCCGCGGGTCTCGAACTCGGTGAACGCCAGCCCGCAGCCGCGCGAGAGGTTGAGCGCCATGCTCTGCCCGAGCGCCTCCACCTCCTGGTTGTGCACGCGGCGCAGCTCCCACCAGCCCGTGACGCCCACGATCACGAACGAGAGCGCGGCGCAGGTCCCGATCGTGGCGTGGAGTTGGGTCTTGAGCCGCACGGCGCCCTCCTGCCCTAGATCCTAGCCCGCGAATCCCACCCCGCAGGGCTGCGTTTGCGGCCTCGAAGATCCTGGGCGCTCAGGGTGGCACACCGAGTTCCCTCGCCGCCGCCCCGAGGCGGGTCTCGGTCGAGGCTGCGACCTCGACGACATGACACAATGCCCACGCGGGTCACCTCGCGGGAGCGTAGCCCAACGGCAGAGGCAGAGGACTTAAAATCCTTCCAGTGCGGGTTCGAGTCCCGCCGCTCCTATCTCACTCACCCGGCGTAGGTCGCGCCGAGGCTGCGGTCCTCCCAGCCGATCGGCTCCTGCAGCGCGGCCTCGAGCCGCGCGCACTCCCGCGCTCAGGTCAGCGCGACGAGCAGCAGCAGGAGGGCCACGAAGGCGCCCACGAGGATCGCCGAGCCGAGCCAGGGGAGGCGGGCGTCGAGGGTCTGAGGGGCGCGGAACCCGCGGGCGGCCGGGGCTGCGCCGTGGAGGAAGCGGTCGAGGTCGTCGGCGAGCTCCGCGGGGGTCTCGTAGCGCGTCCCGCGCGCGACCGCGAGGGACTTGAGGCAGATCGCCTCGAGGTCGGGGACGACCTCGCGCCCGAGCTCGGTGGGCGGCGCGACCTCGCCGCCCTCGAGGGAGCTCGGCGGCTCGCCGGTCAGGCACTGGTAGAGCAGGATCCCCAGCGCGTAGACGTCCGCGCCGGGGTCGGCCACGCGGTGCACCCCGCTGCGGCGCTCCGGCGGGAGGTAGCGTCCGCTGCGCCCCTGCTGCGCGCGCTCGGGGAGCCGGCGCGCGGCGACCTGGCGCATGCAGGCGAGCCCGAAGTCGACGACGAAGCCTTGCCCGCGCTCGTCGATCCACACGCTCCCCGGTCGCAGCCAGCCGTGGCCGGCCCCCTGGTCCTGGGCGTAGGCGAGGGCCCGCGCCGCGTCGCGCAGCACGCGCGCGGCGTCGCCCGGCTCGAGCGGCTGGGTGTCTCGCACCTGGGCGAACAGGGTGCGCAGGCTCGCGCCGGCTATGAACGTGCTCACCAGGTAGAGCTGCCCCTCGTGCACGCCGCTGTCGAGGAGGGTCGAGAGGTGGGGGTGCTCCAGCGCCCCCACCTTGGCCAGGGCCTTGGTGTAGACCGGGCTCAGCGACTTGACCCCGCGCATGAGGTGCACGGCGACGAGCTGTTTGCGTCGCGGGCAGTAGCCGCGGTAGACCACGCTCTTGCTGCGCTCCTCGAGCACGGAGAGCAGGAGGTAGTCGGCGACCCGTCGCGCCGGGTCGCCCTGGGCGCGCGCGACCTCCTCCGAGAGCGCGAGCGCCTCCTCGTCGGGCTCTTCGACCGCGGGCGCCTTCGCCGCCGGGCGCGGGCGCGAGCGCGTTCCTGCCTCGCTGCCTCCCAGGCAGCGCGGCACCGGACCGGCCAGGGCCGCAGGCGGCTTCCCGCTCGCGACCCGGTCCAGGTCCTCGATCAGCGCCTCCGCCGAGGGATACCGGTCGCGCCGGTCCCAGGCGAGCATGCGCGCGAGCACCCCGAGCAGCGGCGCCTCGACCTTGGGGTTGAGCTCGCTCAGCGGGCGCAGGCGCGCCTTGCCGAAGATCACGTGGTGGATCGGATACCCCTCGAAGGGGGGCCGCCCGGCGAGGAGCGCGTAGAGGGTCAAGCCGAGGCTGTAGACGTCGGCCCGCCCGTCGATCGTCTCGCTGCGCCCGATCTCGGGGGCCATGTAGAGCGGGGTCCCGACCATGGCGCCCGGCGCGGTGAGGTTGAGCTGGTTCTGCAGGTCCTTGGCCAGGCCGAAGTCGATCAGGCGGATCTGGTCGTTGGGGGTGATCACCACGTTCTCGGGCTTGATGTCCCGGTGGATCACGCCGACCGCGTGCATGGCCTGCATGGCCTCGGCGATCGCGCGCACGACCTCCAGCGCCTGCGCGGGCTCGAAGACCCCCCGGCGCAGCAGCCGCTCGAACAGGTTCTCTCCCTCGAGGTACTGCATGAGAATGTAGTGCAGGCCCTGGGCGTTGGTCCCCACGTCCTGGATCGCGATCACGTTGGGGTGGTCGACCCGCGCCGCGGCGCGGGCCTCCTGGAAGAAGCGCTTCACCCGGCGCTCGCTGTTGGCGTAGGCCGGCTTGAGCACCTTGACGACCATGTCCTTGTGCAGCACCGGGTGCTGCGCGAGGTAGACCGCGCCCATGCCTCCCTCGCCGATCTTGCGGTGGATCCGGCAGGGGCCGACCACCTGGCCGATCACGGGGTCCTTGGCGTCGACGGGCTGCCCGTCGCTCGACCCCCAGGGGTGCACGGCGAGGTCGGAGCCGAGGCGCACCTGCAGCGGGGCGACGTCCTCCTCGGCGGGGAGCGGGCTCACGGCTTCGTCGGCGAGCACGCGAGAGAAGGCGAGGTCGGCGAGCTCGGCCTCCTGCGGCGCGGCGCTCGGGTCCTCGGGCAGCGGCAGCTCGAGCGACTCGAGCACGGTGTGCTGGGGCCTGGGGCGCGCGTCGAGGGCCGACGCCTGCGGCTCGCCGGGGAGCTCCAGCTCTTCGACCGCGGTCAGCTGCGGCTGGGGCAGCCAGCGCTCCGAGCGCTTGGACGAGGACACCGCGAGCTCGGTCAGGCGCCGCAGGCTGCTCATGATTCCGCGCCCGCTGACGTCGCCCTGGAGGTGGCGATCGGCGGGGACGTCGGGCAGGAGTTCGCAGGCCTCGGCCGTGGGGAGCGGGTCGGCGTCGACCGCGCGGCACCACAGCGCCACCACCGGGGTCACGGCGCCCCCGCGCCCGAGGGCGTCGCGCAGGCGCGCGTAGGCCGCGAGGGTGCGCTCGCGCCCGTGCGCCGTGGGCTCCCCGAGGAAGAGCACCGCGTGGGCCTCGCGCGCGACCTCGGCGGCCGCGCTCGGCAAGGGCGCGCGGTCGGGCAGCGACCACAGCTGCAGCAGCGTCGGCGTCCCGTCGACCTCACCCAGCTCGAGGGAGAGCCCGCGGCCGCCGCCCTCGAGCTGCGGCAGGTGCGCCCAGCGTTCGGGCGGCGTCTTGCTCGCGATCACGTCCATGAGCGTCGCGCGCACGACCGCCTGGGGTCCCCAGAGGACCAGGGTGCGCGTCCTGCACTCCGTTGAAGTCGGTGGCATTGCGGATTCCTCGCTGCCGAGTGAACTTGCAAAGATCACGCCGCGTCACAAGCGACGCGCGCGGGTTCGCCACCCGGGCAGATTTGCCGACCTCGTCCCAGTGTCCTTACACGGAGTAAGGCACGCCTACGCACCCCAATGTTCGGCGTTGTCCGACGCACGGGGCGCCGCCCGTCGCGCGTCGCGCGCTGCGGCGACCCCGCCCTCGCCACACGGGCCGAGCCCCCTGCGCACCCCGGGCTCCTGCGGTAAGGTGCGCCCGAACGCATTCGACGCGCGCCCGCGCGTCCAAGCCCGGGAGGAATCATGCACTTCAAGACCGTCGCTGGACTCGTCACCGGCCTGCTGTTGGCCGCGGGAACCGCTCAGGCCGACCCCGGCTGGGAGAAGCTCGGCGAGCGCGCCGTGGACTTCGGCGCCGACCGCGACACGATCCTGGTCACCGCCGCGGAGGGCCGCTTCCGCAAGATCCGCCTGCACGTGCGCGACCGCGCGATCACGATCGCCGACCTCAAGGTGCACTTCGGCAACGGCGAGACCCAGGACGTCACCGTGCGCGCCGCGATCCCCAAGGACGGCAGCACGCGGGAGATCGACCTCGACGGCGGCGCGCGCGTGATCAAGAAGGTGACCCTCGTCTACAGCACGGCCGGCGCGCCGCGCCCCGGGCGGCGCAAGGGGCGCGGGGCCGGCAAGGCGCAGGTGGCGCTGTGGGGCCTGAGCGCCGCGGGTGGGGCAGACCCCGCGACCCCGCCCGCGACCCCGGCGACCCCGGCCGAGCCCGCGACCCCGGCGACCCCCGCGCAGCCGGTCATGGAGTGGGTGCTCCTCGGCCAGCGCGCGGTCAAGTTCGCGGCCGACCGCGACCACATTCCCGTGACCGCGGCCGAGGGCCGCTTCAACCGGCTCCGCTTTCACGTCGCGGAGAACGACGTGATCTTCGACTGGATCAAGGTCACCTTCGGCAACGGCGAAGTCTACGAGATCAACCCGGCGGCTCCGGTCCACGTGAAGCAAGGGACCGACTCCCGCGCCTTCGATCTGCCGGGCGCGCTGCGCGTGATCCAGCGGATCGACCTGAAGTACCGCACCCCGCTGGCCAAGCTGCTCAAGGGCCAGGCCACGGTGCGCGCCTTCGGCAAGCGCGTCAGCGCTGCCCCCGCCGCCCCCGCCACCCCGGCCACCC
>JAGQRJ010000796.1 GCA_020425635.1 Planctomycetota bacterium
CGAGTCCGAGTCCGAGTCCGAGTCCGAGTCCGAGTCCGAGTCCGAGTCCGAGTCCGAGTCCGAGTCCGAGTCCGAGTCCGAGTCCGAGTCCGAGCCCGAGTCCGAGTCCGAGTCCGAGTCCGAGACCCGAGGCGGGACTACAGCAGCTCGAGGGGCTGCAGGCGGCGCACGAGCTCCTCGAAGGTGTGCTGGCCGACGAGGTCCGCGACCGGCTGACCGTCGCGGAACACGAGCATGTGCGGCACGCCCTGGATCCGGTAGGCGCGGGTCGTGCGCGGGCAGTCGAACGCGTTCATGCGTCCAACCTTGAGGCGACCGGCGGTGGCCTCCGCGAGGCGGCGAATCGCGGGCTCCTGGATCCTGCAGGGGACGCAGGTCTCGGTGAAGAACTCCACGATCACCGGCACCGACGCGTCGAGGACGTCGGCTTGAAAGCTCACGTCGTCGAACAGGTCGACCGGGCTGCCTTCGAGGGGAGGACCGCCCACCTCTTCGGGGAACGGCAGGCGACCCGACTCGGAGGGGGCTGCCATGCGTCGCATGGCGGGTCCTCCGAGCCGGGCGCTACCGTTCTCCCACACTTCCCCAGAGAGATGTTCCATGTTGGCGGTCAGGTTACTCCGACCCACCGACAGCTGCCGTCGACTTCGGGCAAGAAAGTTGCGTTGCTGCGGAGGAGGCGCGCGGGACGCGCACGCCGTCGCGTTCAGTCGCTGGGCAAGGTGAAGCTGATCTGCTGTCCGTAGACTTCGATCGCGTCGCCGTCGCTGAGCGCGGTGCGCGTGGCCACGGGCTTGCCGTTGATCAAGATCGAGCTCGGCGAGTCGCTCAAGTTCTCGATCTTGTAGCTGCGCAGGCCGCGCACGATCATCGCCGCCTTGCGGGGCACGAACCACCCACGCAGGCGCAGGTCGCAGTTCGGCGACTTGCCGATCAAGAAGGTCTCGCTGATCGGGCTGCGCGCCTCGCGGCCGTTGGCGTCGCGAATCACGACGCAGCCCAGGACGCGACCCGCGCCCTCCTCGCTCACGCGCTGCTCCGTCTCGGGCGTCATGCGCAGGGTCATGCCGCCGATGGTCTCGACCTCGCTCTCCTCGCCGCTGACCGACGAGTCAGGGCTGGGCATGCCGAACGCGCTCGCGAAGTCGGCCTCGAAGCGGATGCGGAACTTCCCGATCCCGATCCCGTCGCCGTTGTTGAGGATCGTCAGCCCCGTGACCTTGCTCCCGTTGAGCAAGGTCCCGTTGCTCGTGCCGAGGTCGACCAGCGCGAAGAAGTCTCCGCGCCTGCGGATCTCCGCGTGGCGACGCGAGACGAGCATGTTGTCGAGGGTCACGTCGCAGTTGGGGTCGCGCCCAATGCTGATCACGTCGCGCTCGAACTCGTGCTTGCCCTGGAGCCCTTCGGCGGTCGAGATCGTGAGCCAGAAGGAGCTCGTCGACTCGTCGTCGTGGCTGATCGCCGCGAACTCGGAGTCCTCGGCGCTCAGCCCCGCGGCCTCGAGCTTCTCGCGGTCGAAGCGCATGGTGTCGATCTCTTCTTCGCCGAAGATCTCACCCAGGCCGAGGTTGAAGTCGGTGGCGTCGCCGTCGACCTCCTGCTCGGCCTCCTCTTCCTGGCGCGCCTCGACGAGCGCCGGGCGGAACTCTTCGGCGGCCTTGCGCGCCTCGTTCTCCAGGCGGTCGAGCCGCGTCTCGGCGCGCCACGCGCGCTCCGCCGACGAGCGCACCGCGGCCTCGGCCTCCTCGAGGCGCTGGGCGTAGGTGCTCTGGCCTTCGCCCATCTCCGCGCGCTGGCTGCTCGCCTCGGCGAGCCGCTTCTCGGCCTTGCGCAGCTGACGCTTGAGCGCGTCGGCGCGCGCGCGCGCCGACTCATATTGCCGAGCGGCCGCGCGCCAGGCGCTCGCCGTCTCCTCCGCGATCGCCACCGCCTCGGCGCCGTCGCGGCTGACCTCGGTCAGCACGTCCTCCGCGGCCTGTCGGGCCTCGGCGCGCACGGCCTCGGCGGCGTCGTTGCGGGCGTCGGCGACCTCGCGCGCCGCGCTCAGCGCGGCCTTGAGCTCCTCGAGCTTCGCGGCGGCGGCTTCGCGCGCGGCCGCGGCCTTCTCGGCGGCGCTCTGCTGTTTACGCGCGGTCTTCTGCGAGGCATCGAGCAGGTCGCGCGCCGCGGAGATCGACTCGTTCGCCTCTTCGACCCGGCCCTTGGCGTGGGTGATCTCCTGCTGCTTGCTGCGCGCCTCTGCGGCGAGGGTCCCGATCGCGAGCGCGATCTCCGAGATCTCCTCGGGGCTGAGCTCGCCGGTCGCCATGCTCTGGCGCTTGGCGTCGAGCAGCTTCCGCGCCTCCTCGGCGGCCTGCTCGGCGGCCTTGACCAGCTCTTCGGTCGACTTCGCCTCCTCCTGGGCGTTCTCGACGGCCTCCTCGTTCTCCATGACCGTGGCCGCGGCGCGGGCGACCGCGGTCGCGGCACGGCGCTCGGCGTCCTTGAGCTCTTCGAGCTCGGTCATCGCGTCGGCCACGGCCGCCGCGGCGACGCGCGCGTCGTTCTCGGCGCGCTTCGCGGCGCGGCTCGCCTCCTTGGCCGCCTTCTCCTTCTGCCCGACGAGGGCCCGCACCCTCTCCGCGGCCTTGGCCTTGGTCTCGGCGTCTTGCTCTGCGCGCTTGCTGCGCGCCTGCACGTCCTCTTGCTCGGCCAGGCGCTGCGCGGCCTCGGCCTCAGCCGCGCTGGCCTCGGCCTGCAGCGAGGCCACGGACTCCCGCGCCGCTCGCTCACGCGCCTCGAGCTCGTCCCAGCGCGCCGAGTTCTCGCGCTGACTGTCGACGAGCTCCCGCAGGAAGCGGTCAGCGTGTTCCTTGGCGACGCTGGCCTTGCGGAGCGCGTCGCGGGCGATCCGCACCGCGTGCTCGTCCTGCCCGAAGGCCTTCTCGACGGCGCGGCGAGCGGCCTCCCGCGCGGCGCGCGCGGCCTCGAGTTTCTCGCGGGCGGTCTCACGCGCCAGCTGGGCGCTCGCCAGCGCCTCCTCGGCCTGCTCGGCCGCCTCGGCCGCGGCGACCTCGCTCTCGGCGGCGGAGGCGGGCACCACACACTGCGAGAGCGCGACCGTGTCGCTGTCGGTGAGCTGGGCCTCGTCCGGCGAGGGGGTGTCGTCCGGCGAGGGGGTGTCGTCGAGGTCGTCGGGCTGGGCTTGCGGGGGACGCTGAATCGCCTGGGTCTTGTCCTCGAGCCCGTGGCTGCCATCGACCTCGTCGGGCGCCTCGCCTTGCTCCTCGAGGGCGTCGAACGCGTCGAACGCGTCTTCGAGAGCGTCGAGGGCTTCGAACGCGTCGTCGTCTTCGCTCGCGTTGTCCTGCTCTACACTCACGGGCGGCCTTCTCGCTCGACAGGCGCAGGGGATCCTGGCCCCTCCTCACCGTCGTATCCTACTCCGTCCAACCCGTCAGGGGGGGAGGGTGAGGCGAGCTGGGCGCGCAGGCGCTCGACCTGGCGCTGCGTGGCCTGGAGCTCTCCGATCGCCCAGCGCAGCTGCTCGTCGAGCTGCGCCAGGGTCCGGTCCTGGAACGCGACCCGGACCTCCAGCTCGATCAAGCGCTCGTCGTCGGGGCGAGGCACGCTGAGGCGACTACACCGTGAACAGGAGCTGACCCGGGTCGGAGAGCAGCTCTGCCACGTGCCGCGCGAAGCGCGCAGCCTCGGCTCCGTCGATCACTCGGTGGTCGTAGCTCAAGCTCAGCGGCATCATCAGGCGCGGCTCGGGTCCGTCGGCCCCAGGGCGATACTCCTGGCGGGCACGAGAGAGCCCGAGGATCGCGACCTGAGGCCAGTTGACGATCGGGGTGAACCCGATCCCCCCGATCCCGCCCAGGTTGCTCACCGTGAAGGTCCCGCCGCGCATGTCATCGAGGCTCAGCTTGCGGTCTCGCGCGCGCTCGGCGAGCGCGGTGATCTCCGTCGCGAGCTCCTGGATCGACTTCTTGTCGGCGTCGCGCACCACGGGCACCAGCAGCCCCGCGTCGGTGTCGACCGCGACCCCGAGGTGGTAATAGCGCTTGTGCACGATCACCCCGCGCGCTTCGTCGAAGCTCGTGTTGAAGGCGGGGTAGGCCTTCAACGCCGAGACCAGCGCCTTGAGCACGAGGACGGTCATCGTGACCTTGGGGCCCTTGGGGTTGCCCGCGCGGAACGCCTTGCGGCTCGCCTCGAGCTCGGTCACGTCGGCCAGGTCGAAGTGCGTGACGTGCGGGATCGTGGCCCAGGCCCGCGCCATCGCCTGCGCCGTGCTGCGGCGGATCCCGCTGATCGGCTTCTCTTCGATCGTGCCCCAGCGGGTGAAGTCCGGAAGCGGCTGCGGGGCGGCGCCCCCTGCGGCTGCGCTGGCGCCCAGGGCGCGCAGGTAGGCGTGCACGTCGTCGGGGGTGATCCGCCCGCGCTCGCCGCTGCCGTTGACCTGGCTCAGGTCGACGCCGAGGAGTCGGGCGAGGCGCCGCACCGCGGGCCCAGCCGGGGTGTGCCCGCGCACGGCCGGTCGTGGGAGGACGGCCGTCGGCTTCGGCTCGGGGCGCGGGGCGGGCTGGGTCGCGACCGGCGAATCCGTGGCCTCGGACTTGGGCTCGGGCTCGGCGCTCGGCTTGGCCTCGGACTTGGGCTCGGCGGCGGCGGCGGCGGCGTCGGCGTCGAGGGTCAGCACGGGGTCTCCGGTGCTGACCTGGTCGCCCTCCTTGACGTGGATCGCGGTCACCGCGCCCGCGTGCGGGCACGGGAGCTCCACCGTCGCCTTGTCGGCCTCGATCTCGAGCACCGCCTGGTCCGCCTCGAGCACGTCCCCCGGCTTGACCAGCACGCCGACGACCGTGCCCGACTCCATGCCTTCACCGAGGTTCGGGAGTTTGAACTCGATCACGCCAGGTCTCCTCGTTGGCAGGGGCGGTAGGCGGCGCAGCGGGGTGCGGGGCTCATAGGGTCACGGGGTCCAGGGCTTCGCGGTCGATCTCGAACTGCTCGAGGGCGCGCAGCACCACCTCGACCTCGAGGTCCCCGCGACGCGCCAGCGCGCCGAGGGTCGTCACGACGATGTGCTCGGCGTCGATCTCGAAGTGCCTGCGGAGCGCCGCGCGGGTGTCGCTGCGCCCGAAGCCGTCGGTGCCGAGCACGTGCAGGTGACCCGGGACCCAGGGGGCGATCAGCGCGGGGACCTGCTGCACGTAGTCGCTCGCGGCCACGAACGGGCCGCTGAGGTCCGCGAGGCAGCGCTCGAGGTAGCTCGGGGCGTGCTCGCGGTCGGGGTTGAGCCGGGTCACGCGCTCGGCGGCGAGGGCGTCGAGCCGCAATTGGGAGTAGCTGGTGACGCTCCACACGTCGGCTTCGACGCCGAAGGTCTCGAGGATCGCCTGGGCGCGCAGCACCTCGCGCAAGATCGGGCCGCTGCCGAAGAGCTGGGGGCGGTCGTTGGGCCCCGCCTGGGGCGCGCCGAGCCGGTACATCCCCGCCACGATCCCTTCCTCCGCGCCCTCGGGCATGGCGGGCTGCTCGTAGTTCTCGTTGTAGAGCGTGATGTAGTAGAAGCCGGGCTCGCAGGCCTGATACATGCGGCGGATCCCGTCCTGGACCAGCACCGCCGTCTCGTAGCCGTAGGCTGGGTCGTAGGCGCGGACCGTGGGGACGCACGACGCGAGCAGGTGGCTGTGCCCGTCTTCGTGCTGGAGCCCTTCGCCGTTGAGGGTCGTGCGCCCCGCGGTGGCCCCGAACAGGAAGCCCTTGGCGCGCGCGTCGCCCGCCGCCCAGATCAGGTCCATGACCCGCTGGAAGCCGAACATGGAGTAGAAGACGTAGACGGGGATCGTGTTGACCCCGTGCACGGCGTAGGCCGTCCCGGCGGCGATGAACGACGACGTCGCGCCGGCCTCGGTGATCCCCTCCTCGAGGATCTGTCCGTCGCTGGCCTCCCTGTAGTAGAGGAACGACGCCTTGTCGACGGGCTCGTAGCGCTGGCCGTTGGGCGAGTAGATCCCGAACGGGCGGAACAGCGCGTCCATGCCGAAGGTGCGCGCCTCGTCGGGAATGATCGGGACGAGCAGCTCGCCCACGGCCTCGTGCCGCATGAGCTTGCCGAGCATGCGCACGAAGGCCATGGTGGTCGAGACCTCGCGCCCGCCGGAGTCGCCGAGGAACTCGCTCAGCTCCTCGAGGGTCGGCGGGTTCTCCAGCGGCTGCGCGCGGACCTCGCGCACCGGGAACGGGCCCCCCAGCTCCGCGCGGCGGGCGAGCAGGTAGTCGCGCGCGGGGGCGTCCGCCTCGAGGTCGACGTAGGGGAACTCCTCGAGCTGGTCTGCGGGAACCTGGACCTCGAAGCGCTCGCGGAAGCGGGCCCGGTCGGCGCCGTCGAGGGTCTTGCTCTGGTGCGCGACGTTCTTGCTCTCGCCCGCGTCGCCCATGCCCCAGCCCTTGATCGTGTGGATCAGGATCGCGGTGGGCACCCCGGGGTGGTCGCCGTCGACCGCCTCCTTGTAGGCGGCGTAGAGCTTCTTGCGGTCGTGGCCGCCGCGACGCAGGGCCTCGACCTCGTCGTCGCTGAGGTGCGCGGTCAGCGCCTGGAGCTCGGGCGTGTTGAACAGCGCCTTGCGCCGCTCGGCTCCCGGCAGCGAGGCGATCCGCTGCATGTCGCCGTCGAGGATCGAGCTCAGGCGACGCACGAGGTGTCCCTCTTCGTCGCGCTCGAAGAGCGCGTCCCACTCGCTGGCCCAGAGCACCTTCAGCACGTTCCAGCCCGCGCCGCGGAACAGCCCCTCGAGCTCGCGGACCACACTCCCGTTCCCGCGCACCGGCCCGTCGAGGCGCTGCAGGTTGCAGTTCACCACGAACACGAGGTTGTCGAGCCCCTCTCGCGCCGCGACGCTCAGCGCGCCCACCGACTCGGGCTCGTCCATTTCGCCGTCGCCGAGGAAGTTCCACACGCGGCAGGGCGCGGCGTTGGCCAGGCCGCGCTGGTGCACGTAGCGGTTGAAGCGCGCCTGATAGATCGCCTGCAGCGCCCCGAGCCCCATGCTCACCGTCGGGAAGCTCCAGAAGTCGGGCTGCAGCCACGGGTGGGGGTAGGAGCTCAGGCCGCCCGGGCTCAGCTCCTGGCGGAAGAGCTCGAGGCGCTCCTTCGAGAAGCGGCCCTCGAGGTAGGCGCGGGCGTAGATCCCTGGGCTGGCGTGCCCTTGGAAGAACACCTGATCGCCGCCGTGCTCGGGTCCGGGGGCGCGGAAGAAGTGGTTGAAGCCGACCTCGAAGGCGGTGCACACCGAGGCGTAGGTCGCGAGGTGGCCGCCCAGGCCCTTGTGCTTGCGGTTCGCGCGCACGACCATCGCGATCGCGTTCCAGCGCAGCGCGGCTTCGATCCGGGTCTCGAGCGCTTCGTCGCCGGGATACTCGGGCTCGAGGCTCGGCGGAATGCTGTTGACCTGAGGGGTGAACGCGGCGACCGGGAGCTGAACCCCCGCCGCGTGTGCGTTCCCCGCCAGCTGCGCGAGCAGGTAGCGCACCCGCTCGGGTCCCCAGCGGTGAAGCACGTCGAGCAGGGAGTCGACCCACTCCTGCGTCTCCAGGGGGTCGGCGTCGACCGGCGTCTTGGACGGTTCACACACTGCTATCGGCTCCCGCGCCATTCGTGGAGCGGTAGTCTACCTGGAGTGAGGAGAAAGTGACGACCGGGTCGCTAGCTCGTCGCGGGATTCCGCACGTAGGGCTCGAGCGTCCGCCCGACCCCAGGCAGCGCGGCCTTCACGTGCTCCTTGGCCTTCGGGCGCAGCTTGCTGTAGAGGCTCTTCAGCGCGCGGTTGGTCGAGCGCTGGGCGCGCACGTCGGTGACCCCGAGCAGGGCCTCGGACACCTGCTCCTGGTTGCCGCTGAGCTGGCGATCGAGCCCCCCCCGCGTGGCCGGGTCCTGGGCGCTCCAGGTCTGGAAATAGGGCTCCATGGCTTGGCAAAAGTCGTCGAGGAGGAAGTCGACGCAGTGGCCCACGAAGCCCGGTTTGACGCCCTTGAGCACCTTGTAGCCCGCCTTGAGCGGGATCGACATCATGCCGCGCTTGCTCGAGACTTCGTTCTCGATCAGCCCCACGCACGACTGAATCACGGCAGGCCGTTGGTGGTTGATCCGGTCCAAAAGCTCGCTCACCTCAGCCTCCGGCTGGCACGTATCGAACTCGGTATATACCATGAATTAGAAACACACCGACGTGGTGGGGAGGCAGATCCACTCGATGAGTGAAGCCGACGTGGCTGCAGACTGGGTGACCCTGGGGGTCCTCGCCAAGCGGGCGGGTGTACTCCCCAAGGAAGCGTTCGAGGCGCAGTTCACTGCGCCCTTCCTCCTGGAGCTGAATCCAGAAGAGGGCGCGTCCCCCGACGACACCCGAGAATACTCGCGCAGCGACGTCGAGGAGCTTTCGCCCAGCCTCTCCGAGTCGCTGATCCTCTACCTCGGCGAGGGCGACGAGATCGTGATCGGGAGGCAGGGGCAGGCCCGCTGCAACCACGCCTCCGTCTCGGAGAAGCACTGTGTGCTCCGCCGCTTCGGGACGCTGTGGTCGATCAGCGACCTCGGCTCGCGCAACGGGACGACGATCAACGGGCACAAGCTCGCCCCCGAGGAGCAGCTGCCGCTCAAGTTCGGCAGCAAGCTCATGCTCGGTGAGGCCCAGTTCCTGTGGCTCGGCGCTGAAGACTGCTTCGACCTGCTCCAGGAGCTGACCCGGGAGCCGAGGATTCGGCCGCGCTCGCTCGGGAAGTACCGGGCGGAGTTCAAGTCCCTCGGCTCGGCCGACGAGGTCCGCAAGCACTATCCCGGCCCGTTCCTCGTGATCCAGGCGCCCCAGGGCCGGACCCCGAGCCCGGGCGGCGCGGGTGAGCCGGTGAGCACGAACACGATCGCGCTCAGCAAGGAGCAGCTCAAGGCGAACGTGAACAAGAACGTCGCCGACGCCGTGTTCAACCTCGCCAACCACGCCCTGGTTCGCGTCGGGCGGGCCTCGGTGAGCCAGATCCACCTGCCGCTGGGCCCGATCTCTGCGCTCCACGCGGCCCTGGTCCGCGAAGACGACACCTGGTTCATTCAGGACCTCGGCGCCAAGAACGGAACCTACGTGTGGGGCGAGCGCCTCGAGGGGCGCAAGGCGCTGGAGTCGGGCACCGAAGTGACCCTGGGCAACATCAAGTCCAACTTCTTCATGCTCGAGGACTTCATCACCTACGCCACCCACCGCGACTCGCTGGTCTCAGGGGACTAGCAGCCCGTTGAAGCAACCTCAGCCGGGTACTAAGCTCCCGGGGATTGGGCTGCGGACGGTTTCGCCGTATAGTCTCGCGGCACGAGCCAGCGGAAGGGCAGGTGGTCCCGGTGAGTAACGTCGAGCTGCGCTGCTACAGCTACATCGACATCCTGCAGCCCCAGGTCGCTTCGTTCCTCTCGACCGTCAGCCGCGGCTACCTCCCCGAGGAGGAGCAAGCGGCGCTGATCCTCGAGATCGCGCCGGGCATGGACATCAACCGGGTCATGGACGTCGCGCTGAAGCAGACCGACGTGCGCCCGGGCATGATGATCGTCGAGCGCGTGTTCGGCTTCATGGAGCTGCACTCCCACGACCAGGGCGAGGTGCGGGCCGCCGGTGAGGCGGTGCTCGGAGCCCTCGGCCTCCGCGAAGACGAGCGCCTGGTCCCCAAGATCAAGACCACGCAGATCATCACCGGCGCCGAAGCCCACCACACCATGCTGATCAACCGTATGCGGCACGGGAACTTCCTCCTCAAGAACCAATCGCTCTACATCCTCGAGGTGCACCCCGCCGGCTACGCGGTGTTCGCCGCCAACGAGGCCGAGAAGGCCGCCC
Organism: Planctomycetota bacterium; assembly: GCA_020425635.1. Lineage (GTDB taxonomy): Bacteria > Planctomycetota > J058 > J058 > J058 > JAGQRJ01. The sequence goes on from JAGQRJ010000796.1 coordinate 9,867, forward strand.
CGATCGAGGTCCTCGAGGTGCTCTCCTTCGGAGCCTTCGGGCGGGTCTTCCTCGGCGGCGCCGAGGCCCCGATCCAGGAGGCTGCGCGCGCGGTCGAGGCCGCCCTGGCGTCGGTCGCAGGCCGGGAGAATGCGGCGGCGCTCTCCGAGTAGTCCGCCCCCCAGCCCAGGCCCCGCGCGGGGCCGGGTCGTCAGGGTTCACGGCCGCGCCAGCTTGTTTCAATTCCTTGCCGCTGCTAGTCTTGCGACGAAGGTTCGCCCTCCCGCTGGGGGGTGTTGGGAGTCTTTGTCCGCATGGGGTTGCAGGGAGACGTCAAGGCGTTCAGCCTCGACGATCTGCTCGATCTGCTCTCCGCCAGCGGCCACCACGGGTCGCTGACCGTCGTCAACCAAGACGCGTCGAAGACACTCTATCTACACCAGGGCGGGCTCTACCTCGAGCGCAGCACCTTCAGCTTCCGACTCGGCGACGTGCTGGTGCGGCGCGGCGAGATCACCGTGGCCCAGCTCGAGGAGGCGTTGAAGCTCCAACGCGAGGTGCAGAACGCTCGCCTGGGCGCGGTCCTGGTGCGCCTGGGCTACACCACCCAAGACAAGATCATGGGCGCCCGCCGCTACCAGGTGGAGGAGGAGGTCTACGAGATCTTCGGCTGGCCGGCGGCCTACTACGAGTTCACCCCGAACGAGCTGCCCGAGGGGTTCGCGGAGCGGATCCAAGACCCCGAGGAGTTCCGCTTCGAGGTCCGCTCGGTGCTCATGGAGTCCGCGCGGCGCAAGGACGAGTGGCGGCGGATCCGGGCGCTCCTGCCCAGCGCCAAGCGCCTCTACACGCTGATCCCCGGCGAGTCTCAGCGCGAGCAGGCGGTGAAGGCCCTCGCCGCCTGCCACGGGCAGCAGCTCGACCCCGAGGACCTCTTCGCCGGGCGCGTGCCGCTGAACGAGTTCTCCCGACGCCTGGGCCTGTCGACCTTCGAGGCGCAGGCCCTCGTGGCGGGGCTGCTCCACGACGGCGTGATCGCCGCGCTCAAGCCCGCGGAGCTGCAGCGACAGTTCCAGCGCGCGCTGCGCGAGGACGCCCCCCACGCGCTGCGGCTCTACGAGTGCGCCCTCGAGAGCCCCGAGTTCGAGGGCAAGGGGAAGTTCCTCGACCGCGTGTTCTGGGGGAGCCCCGCGCTCAAGGACGCGGCGGCCCAGGGGAAGCTCAACTTCGCCGCGACGGTCAAGGGCAAGCGGGCGTTCGAGCTCCTCCTGGGGCTCTTCCGCCAGGGGATCACCTGCGAGTTCTCGGCCCACGAGGAGGGCCAGCGGGTGGACCTCGGGCTGAGCAAGATGTCCCTCACGCTGCGCCTCGAGGATCGCCCGGCCCCCGACGTGGAGCGGCACCTGCTGGCCGCGAAGCCGCTGCCCGCGAGCGACGTCGAGCGGGCCAAGGAGCTGCTGCAGAAGACCGGGCGCTCGCTGCAGCAGATCCTCGTAGGCGGCGGCTACGTGAGCATGGACGACTGGCTGCGCGCGCAGAAGGACGCGCTCATGGAGCGCGTGTTCGAGACCTTCTTGCTCAAGCTGCCCTACGTGGAGGTGCGCACCGCGAGCCTCGAGCCCGAGGGCGACGCGGTCGAGCTCCCGCTGCTGCCCTGGCTGCACGCCGAGGTCATGCGCGAGGTGCGGCAGTGGGAGACCATGCTGACTCGGATTCCGAGCGTGCGGACCTTCCTGCGCCTCTCGCCGTCGGGGCGCGGCGCCGCCGCGGGAGACGAGGTCCTCAGCGAGTTCGACGGCAAGCGCTCGCTGCTCGAGGTGATTCAGCTCCAGGAGCAGCCGGCCCAGACCTTCTTCGAGAAGGTCCACGCCGCGATCGAGGCGGGGCACCTCGTGCAGCTCGAGCAGGAGGAATACCGCGCGCTGTTGAACACCGCCCTCGACGCCAAGAAGCGCGGGCGCGCGATCGAGGTGTGCATGGCGGCGATCGAGTGCGCCGTCGACAGCTACTACTTCCACGAGCGCCTGAACCAGCTCGAGGCCCAGGAAGCGGAGATCAGCGATCAGGCCGCGCGTCCCACCCTGCGCGGCGAGCTGGCCTCGTTCTCGCTGGCCGAGGTCTTGCAGTCGTTCAACCTCTCCAAGCGCAGCGGCACGCTGCGCGTCGAAGACCCCGAGGTCGAAGGGCGCAACCGCGCGATCTACCTCGAAGGGGGCGAGGTCTACCTGCTCACGGGCGACAAGGACCTCGGCGAGGGCGACCTGCTCGAGGAGGAGCTCGTCGCCGCGGGCGCGGTGACGGAGGATCAGCTCGCCAAGGAGGCGGCCGGCCAGCTCAAGGACGAGATCTACGAGATCTTCCTCTGGGAGGGCGCGGTGTTCGAGTTCGCCGCCGACTACCTGCCCCCCGAGTTCTACGCGAGCAGCCGGCACCGCAAGCTCCGGCTGAACACGGGCGAGTTCTTGATCCAGGCGATTCGGCGGGCCGGCGAGTTCGAAGAGGCCAGGCGCGTGCTGCCCTCGGACGACCTCGTGCTCAGCTTCGAGTCGAACACCGCCAAGATGCGGACGATCTCGGAGATCGGCCAGGAGGAGCTGCTCTTGCTCGTCGACGGACGGCACACGATCGCCGACCTCGTGCGGATCGCGGGGGTGCGGCGCTACCGCGCGCTGACCGTGCTCGCGAGCCTCGCCCGGGACGGCGCGGTGCGGACCGTCGACCCCGACGCCAGGCTGCACGCCGACGAGCACGCGATCCTCTCCGAGGACGTCCCGACCTCGGGGGTGATCGAGGAGGGCTTCGTCGGGCAGCTGCAGTTCGTCGCGACCGTGCAGGACATGGCCTCGGCCAAGTTGACCGGGGTCCTGCGCGTGACCGACGGCCGCCGCAGCAAGGAGCTGGCGCTGGTCGACGGGGTCCCGCACCGCACCGGACCGATGACCGCGAGCAACGGCGCCAACGGCGCCGACATTCAGCTGATCTCTCGTGTGACCGCGCAGGAGGTCTCCGAGTGCTTCTCCTGGTCGGGGACGCGCTTCGAGCTGCTCGCGGGGACCCTGCCCCCGCGGCTGCGCGACGACGAGCAGCGCGAGGCGCTGCGCCTGGACCTCGACCTGTTCTTCGACGTGTTCGCCGAAGCCGGCGAGCGCTGGAGCGTGGTCGGCGAGCTGGTCCCGCGCGACCAGTGCGTGGCCTACGTCGAAGGCGACGGGGTGCGCGAGCGCGCCGAGAAGCAGGCCGGGGACTCGCGCCTGTTCGGCCTCGTCGACGGGACGCACACCCCCGAAGACATCGCGCGCCTGTACGGCGATCGCTATCGGGCCATGGCCTGGTTGGTGGGCCTGTTCGAGGAGGGGCTGGTCGTGGCGGCCGAGCCGCCCCAGGCCGACGAGGGCGAAGAAGAGTGGGACTTCTCGCTGTGAGCGGGCCCCGGGTGAGGCGCGCGTGAGCGAGCCCGAGCCGATCGACCCCAACGCCCAGACTCGCTCGCTGCCAGGCTTCGTGGAGGTGGTGAGCGAGACCGCCACCCAGCCCTCGAGCCAGCCGCCGGCGAGCGGGAGCGGCGCGCTCGTCGCCTTCGCGCCAGGCGAGCGCTTCGGTCAGTTCGAGATCATCGAGGAGCTCGGACGGGGGGGCATGGGGCTCGTGGTTCGAGCCCTCGACACCGACCTCGGGCGGGAGGTCGCGCTGAAGGTGCTCTCGATCGAGCTCAGCGGCGAGCGCGAGCGCGAGCGCTTCCGCCACGAAGCCGCGCTGGCCTCCAAGCTTCGCCACCCCAGGATCGTGGGCGTCTACTCCTACGGCGAGATCGAGGGGCGCGCGTTCTTCACCATGCCCGTGGTCGAAGGGCGCAGCCTCAAGGAGGAGCTGCTCGAGCGCAGCTGCTTCCCGGCGCGGCGCGCGGCGGAGGTGATCCGGCACGTCGCCCTGGCGATCGACTCCGCGCACCAGCAGCGCGTGATCCACCGTGACCTGAAGCCCGCCAACCTCCTGCTCGACCCCGAGGGCGACCCCCTGATCCTCGACTTCGGCCTGGCGAAGGACCTCGGCCGCGACGTGGGCCTGACCATGACCGGGGAGATCGTCGGCACGCCGCTCTACATGGCCCCCGAGCAGGTCCGCGGACAGGGGCTCGACCACCGCGTGGACGTCTACGCGCTGGGGGTGATCCTCTACGAGCTGCTCACCGGCGGGTCACCGTTTCGCGCCGAGACGGCGGGGCAGGTCCTGCACCGGATCCTCAACAGCCAGCCGGCCACCCCGCGCGCCCAGCGCCCCGACGTGCCCTATGCGCTGGAGACGGTGTGCCTCAAGGCCATGGCCCGCGAGCGCATGTTTCGCTACCAGACCGCCGCGGAGCTCGCCGAGGACCTCGGACGCTTCCTCGACGACGGCAAGGTGCTCGCGCGGCGGCCCGGGCTCGCAGCGCGGGTGGTCGGCTTCGCGCGCACCCACCGCTCGACCACCGTGCTGTTCTTCCTCTTGCTCGCGGTGGTGAGCAGCAGCCCGCTCTGGCTGTGGAAGGGCTCGCAGCGCCTGGCAGCCCGCCAGGGCGCCGAGGCGGCGTTGAACGCCCTCGAGGAGGGGCTGGGGGCGATCGAGGGCCAGGACCTCGGCCTCGGCGTCGAGCGCCTGCACCGCGCCCTGATCCTGGCGGAGGAGGCCTTCGCCCAGCAGCCCGAGGACCCGGTCGTGCGCGACGCCTACCTGCGGGTGCTCGCGGAGCGCGCGCACGCGGCGGAGCGCGAGCGCGACTGGGGCCTCGCCGCCGAGCTCTGGGGGCGGCGCACCCGGCTCACCGGCTCGGACAGCGACCGCGACTCCGAGCGCCGCGCGCTGGGCAAGGCGGAGGTCGTGGTCGCAGGCCTCGCCCCCGAGGCGCGCCTGCGCTTTCGCCGCTACGACAACGCCCTGGGTCGCTGGCACGTAGATCCGGAGCGGGTGGCGACCGCCGCAGAGCCCAAGGTCGCGCTGCGCGCGGGGACCTGGGTCGCCGCGCTGGAGGTCGGCGAGGGCGCGGCGCGGGCGCGCTACCTGCTGCCGCTTGCCCGCGGCGAGCGCCGTGTGCTCGCCGTGCGCGACCCGGGCCCCGCGCCTCCTGGCATGCGCTATGTGCCCGGCGCGCGCTTCAGCCTGGGGCGCCTGGACGGAGACGGCGACGAGGCGCCCCGGGCCGCGGAGGTCGACGGCTTCTGGCTCGACCGGACCGAGGTCACCGTCGCGGACTACCGCCGCTTCCTCACGGCGGTCGCCGCCGAGGGGCACGCGCGCTGCGGGCCCGCCTGTCGCCGGGCCCGCTCGTTGATCCGCCCGTTCTGGGTCGCCTCCGACGAAGCGTTCAGCGGCCACCGACCTCTCGGCTGGCGTGACGCGCCGGGCGACGAGGAGTTCGAGCGCCAGCCGGTGACCGGGATCACCTGGGCCGACGCGGCGTCCTACGCCGCGGCCCAGGGGAAACGCCTGCCCACCGAGGCCGAGTGGGAGCTGGCCGCCGGAGGACTCGACGGGCGGCGTTATCCCTGGGGCGACCGCTGGGAGGTGCGTCGGGCCAACTTTCACCGCCAGGTCGCGCCGGTCGACGCCTACCCCGACGACGTCAGCCCCTACGGGATCGTGGGCCTGGCGGGGAACGCCGACGAGTGGTGCGCGGACGTCTACGCCGACGTGCCCCAGGTGGGGGGCGTCGAGTGGCGCGCGCTGCGCGGCGGCGGGTGGTACGACGACCCTCGCTCGGGGGGGAGGATCTCCGACCGCAGCTTCGCCCGGGCCAGCGACCGCTTCGAGGACACGGGCTTCCGCTGCGCGCGCGACGCCGAGCCCGGGCCGCGGATCGAGGGGGCGCTCCCTCCGACCCGGGCCCCGCTCGCGGCGCCCGCCGCTGAGCCCCTCGAGCTGCGGGTCGCGGCCTGGCCGCACTACGCCGCCCCGCGCTTCAGCGCCAACTTCCGCGCGGCGTACCGCGCGGCGACGGGGCTCGACGTGCGCGTCGTTCAGAGCCACACGATCACCTCGAACGACGAGCTCCCCGCGCTGCTGCGCGCGGGCGAGGTCGACCTCGTGACGCCGACCTGCGACTTCGCGCCGCACCTGATCGCCGAGGGCCTGGTGCAGCCCTTGGAGCTCGCGGTCGAGGACGAGCTGATCCCCTTCTTTCAGCGGCCGCCGTGGCTGCAGCAGCGCGGGCAGACCTACGGGGCGCCCTATGCCTTCGGCAGCATGTGGCTGCGTTGCCTGGACCCCGGCTTCGAGCCGCGGGAGTGGCGGGACCTGTGGGACCCCCGGGTCCGGGGCCGGGTCGCGATCTGGGACGACGCCGTGTGGGCCGTGACTCTGGCCTCCATGGACCTCGGCCTCGACCCCGCAGACCTCGGCCCCGAGGAGCTGCGCCGGGTGGAGGCGCGCCTGGACGCCCTCATGCAGAACGGCTGCCGGGTGTGGCAGACCCCCGAAGACGCGCTGAGCCTGGTGCTCGAGGGGGGCGTGGTCCTCGTCGACGACTGGGGGATCCTCGGGCGGACCCTCGAGCGACGCGGAGTCTCGTTCAGCACTCGGGTGCCCGACCGCACCGCGGTGTGGGTCGACTCCTGGATGATCGGCGCAGAGGTCCAGGGCCCGCGGCTCGAGGCCGCGCGGGCCTGGGTCGAGTTCGCGCTCTCGCCGAGCAACCAGCGCGACCTGCTGCTCCTCGCGGGCTACGACCCGACCAACCGCAACACCACGCGCCGCCTCGACAAGCGCTCGGCCCTCGCCCACCAGCACGCCCTCGAGGCCCAGATCGCCGACATGCAGCTCTGGCCCTACCTCTCCAGCCGCGCGCCCTACCTCGAGCTCTGGCAGCGGGTCAAGGCGCGCGCCGGGCGCTGACGCCGAGACCGGGTCCGAGGCCGAAGCCGAGACCGACGCCGATCCCGAAAACCTCAGGCCACCAAGCCGTAGGGGCGGAGCTTGCCTCCGCCCGCCGTCGCGCTCCCCCGCGTCGCCTTCTTCCCGAGACCGAGTCCGAGTCCGAGACCGGACTCGCTACGGCTTGCGTGAGCGCATTTTGCGCTGGTGCTCGCGCGCGCGCTGCCGGCGGCGGCGCTCGCGGCGCAGGCGCTCGACGCTGATCGGGGCCTCGCTGAGGTCGTCGCTCTCGGGGGCCGGGCCGAGGACCTCGAGCAGGAAGCGCAGCTGGTCCTCGTCGCTGCCCTCTGGGTCGGGCATGACGAGGTAGAGCATGTGCTCGTCGATCGGGCGCAGGCGGTCGTGGTGGGCCACGACGCCGGCGGCGAGGCGCTCGCGCTCGCGGCACTTGAGCCTCAGCACGCGGTCCTGGCGCGAGATCTTGAGCACCCCGTGCCCCGCGGCGCGGATCCGCAAGCGGCGAAGCGCGAACAGGTTCTGCAGCACCTCGGGGAGCGGGCCGTAGCGGTCGACGAGCTCGAGTTCGAGCTGCTCGAGCTCCTCCTCGCCGCGGGCGTTGGCCAGCTTGCGGTAGGCCTCGATCTTGAGCGGGACCGAGTCGACGTAGGCGTCGGGGACGTAGGCTTCGACGTCCAGGACCACCTCGACCTCCGCCGCCTCGGGGTCGAGGTCGCGCTCGACGCTGAGTGAGGTGCCCACCCCCAGGTCACCCTTGAGCTCGGCGACCGCGCGCTTGAGCAGGCGGCAGTAAAGGTCGTAGCCGACGTTGGCGATGTGGCCGCTCTGCTCGGCGCCGAGCACGTTCCCTGCGCCGCGGATCTCGAGGTCGCGCATGGCGATCTGAAATCCGGCTCCGAGGTCGCTGAACTCCTCGAGCGCGCGCAGGCGGCGGCGGGCGATGTCGTTGACCTCCCCGTGCTTGGGGAGCACGAGGTAGCAGTAGGCCTTCACGCTCGAGCGGCCCACGCGCCCGCGGAGCTGGTGCATTTCGCTCAGCCCGTAGTGGTTGGCGCGGTCGAGGAGCAGGGTGTTGGCGCGAGGAATGTCCAGGCCGTTCTCGATCAGGGTCGTGGCCACGAGCACGTCCGCGCGGTGCTCCATGAAGGCCAGCATGCGCTCTTCGATCTGGCGCTCGGGCATTTGCCCGTGCACCACGAGCACCCGCGCCGTGGGCACCCACTCGCGGACGTCGTCGGCCAGCTGCTCGATCGTGCGCACCCGGTCGTGCACGACGTAGACCTGCCCCTCGCGGGCGAGCTCGCGCTCGATCGCGCGCTTGAGCAGCTTCGGGCGGCGCGGGACGATCTTGGTCTCGATCGCCGAGCGGCCGGGGGGGGGCGTGTTGAGGATCGAGATGTCCCGCGCGCCGGAGAGCGCCATGTGCAGGGTGCGGGGGATCGGAGTCGCGGTCAGCGTCAGCAGGTCGACCTTGTTGCGCAGCGCCTTCAGCCGCTCTTTGTGGGCCACCCCGAAGCGCTGCTCCTCGTCGACGATCACGAGCCCGAGGTCCTTGAAGTGGACGTCCTTGGAGAGCAGGCGGTGCGTCCCGATCAGGATGTCGACCTCGCCGCTGGCCGTGCGCGCGAGGACGTCCTTCTGCTGAGCGGGGCTGAGGAAGCGGCTGATCGCTTCGGCCTGGATCGGGTAGGCCTCGAGCCGCTCGGCGAAGGTCTTGCCGTGCTGGTGGGCGAGCACGGTCGTGGGCACGAGCACCGCGACCTGGCGTCCGGCGTTCGCGCACTTGAAGGCCGCGCGGATCGCGATCTCGGTCTTGCCGTAGCCGACGTCTCCGCAGACGAGGCGGTCCATGGCCCGCGGCCGCTCCATGTCGCGCTTGAGCTCGGCGGTCACCGTCAGCTGATCGTCGGTGTCGGTGTAGGGGAAGCTCTCCTCGAACAGGTCCTGCAGGCGGTCGTCGGGGGGGAAGGCGAAGCCACCCTCGAGCTCGCGCCGGGCCTGGACTTCGAGGAGGTCCGCGGCGAGGTCTTGCACCGCCTCGCGCGCCTTCTTGGTCTTGCTCTTCCAGGCGCGCCCGCCGAGCTTGCTCAAGCGTGGGGGGCGCGCGGTGGGTCCCACGTAGCGGCGGATCAGCCCGATCCGGTCGGTGGGAATGAACAGGTCGCTGCCGTCGAACTCGAGCTGCAGGAGGTCGCGGGCCTTGCCGTCGCGATCGCGCCGCACGACGCCCTGGAAGCGCGCGATCCCGTGGGAGACGTGCACGACGTAGGTCCCGGCTTCGAGGTCGGCGAAGCGCTCGACCGGGAGGTGCTCACCCCGCAGCCGGGCGCGGACCCGGGCGTTGAGCTCGCCGCGGCGGGTGCGGCGGAACAGGCGGTGCGCCGCGGTGACCCACAGATTCGGCGGGGCGCGGAAGCCGCCGGGCAGCGAATAGGTCACCAGCGAGAGGCCTGGCGGCTCGTTGGGCCCGCGGAGGTCGTGGGTGAGCTCGGGCTCGAGGCCGCTCTTGCCGAGCAGCTCGGCCAGGCGCTCGCGCTCCGCGTCGTTGAAGCAGCACACCGTCACCCGCTGTTCGCGCGCGACCAGGCGCCCGAGCTCGTTGCCCACCGCCTCCAGCGAGTGGCCCGCGGTGAACGCCGAGCTCACGAAGGGGAACTCGACCTCGGACCCCGCCTCGCGCCGGGGCTCGCCGTCCGGGGCGGGCGCCAGGGCGAGCTGCAGGCGCGTGCAGCGCCGGGCTGCGGTGAGCACCGCCGCCGGCTCCAGGAGCTCGAGCCGCGAGTCGGCGAAGCGCGCCGCGCTGTGCTCGAGGACCTCCTCGATCCGCTGGGGCTTGAACAGCACCAGCACCCCATGGGGCGGGAGGTGGTCGAGCAGGCAGGCGCGGTCGTCGCGGCTCAGCGCGCGGTAGTGCGCTGGGTCGATCAAGGAGAGCCGGGCGCGCGGGACGACCCCGGTCGAGCGCTGGGAGGTGGGGTCGAAGTGGCGCAGCGACTCGACCTCGTCTCCGAACAGCTCGACGCGCAACGGCTGGTCGGCGCCGAGGGGGTAGAGGTCGACGATCCCGCCGCGGATCGCGAACTCGCCCGGGGCCTCGACCAGGCTCACCCGGCGGTAGCCGACGCCGACCAGTCGGTAGGCCGCCGCCTCGGGGTCGAAGGTCTGCCCGGGCGCGAGCTCCAGCTCGCCGAGCACACCGCGGGTGGGCGCGGGGAGCGCCTGGAGCAGCGCGGTGGCCGTGCTGACCACCGCGGGCGGGGCGTCGGGGTCGCCGAGGGCGTTGGTGATCCGCAGCCGCGCGCCCAGGGAGCCCTCGTTGACCACCGCGTCGTCGTCGTCGTCGTCGTCGTCGTCGGCGTCGCTGAGGTCGAGGTTTGGGAAGCGCAGCACGTCGCGCGCGCCGTCGAGGAGGTTCGCCAGGTCGTCGACCAGCTGGGGGGCGTCGTCTTCGCGCGGGAGCACGACGATCAAGGGGACCCGCTTGGCGAGCGCCGCGAGCAGCAGGTCGCGGGCTCCCCCAGGGAGCCCGCTGGCCGTGACCAGGGCGCCTGGGCGCAACAGCTCCTCGAGCTGGTCGAAGGCGGGGACCGCCTCCACGCAGGCGAGGAGTTGGGCGGGGAAGGACGTCTGGTTCATGAGCGGGTGCGGTGCGATCAGCGTATCACTCCTGGAGAAGGGGAGGAGGGACGCGCTCGCTCGCCCGCGCTGTCGCTCATTCCTCGGGGGGCCGGCCTCGGCGCAGCCAGAGGTAGAGCCCGAGCAGGGGCAGGCCCGCCAACGGCCCCAGGAGCGCGAAGCGCAGGAGGCCGGGGCCGAGGCCGGTCGCCTCGAGGCCCAGGACGAACACGCCCTGCAGGGTCCACGCGATCAGCCAGGCGCGCGGGGGGCCAGGGTTGGTGGGGGTCGTGTCGTTCATGGCGGCTCGCGGGGTGGGCGTCTGGGGGGAGGATACCCGCGCCGGGCAGCCGCGCTGAGAAACCGTTCCGGCGCGGCGGCTCTTCCCTGGCACGCGGGAGCACCCGCGCAGGGGGGGAACGTGAAGCGCCTCGCATGCTTGGCGTTGGGGGCGGCGTTGGGGTTGGCCTCCGCCGCCGCGGACGAAGACGACGGCGGCCGGCTCAGTGTGCCCCGCCCACCGAATGAGAGCTGGGTGCACCTGGAGGTCGGCTACCTGCCCTGGGTGGACGTCACCGCCGACAAGGACTACCTCGAGCCGCGCGACGGGGTGCTGTTCGACCCGCGCGTGGGGCCAGGCACGGGCCTTCTCGGGCGGGTGTCGATCGGGAAGGAGGTGAGCCTGGGGCTCTCGTACCAGCTCAGCGAGCACCTCGAGCGCACCTTCGACGCGCGCACTCGTCTGCACCTGGGCGTGCTCGACCTGAGCATCGGCGGCGGGATCCCTGCCAAGGGACCGGTGCAGCTCCACGGGACCCTCGGGGTCGGGGTCGGGGCAACGGTCTTCGACTTCGAGCGCGGCTACCACGACACGGGGGGAGCGGCGGGCACGCTCCGGGGGAAGCTCGGGCTGCGCGTCTACGGGCGGCTGGAGGTCTTCGTCGAGGTCGGCGGCTTCGTGTGGGGCTGGGACGACGAGGCGGTCGGCTGGGGGGCATGGCTGGCGCCGGGGGTCGGCCTGCACTTCTGAGCGCAGTGGGCGCGCTGGCCGAGGTCGCTGCGAACACCTAGGCTGAGGGGGTGAGCACGCAGCGGATCGGGAACTACCAGGTCCTCGACCTCCTCGGCCAGGGAGGCATGGGGGCCGTGTTTCGTTGCCGCGCGCCCGACGGCTCGGAGGTCGCGGTCAAGACGCTCCTCGACGACGAGCGGCGAGAGCCCGACCGCGCGCAGCGACGCTTTCGGCGCGAGGTCAACGCGCTGGCGCGCCTCGCCCACCCGAACCTGATCCGGGTCCTCGACGTCGGCGAGCATGCGGGGTCTCCGTTCTTGGTCATGCCGCTGATCGAGGGTCGCTCGCTGCGTGAGCACCTCGACACCCTGGGCGCGCTGGGTGAGGACGAGGCCGCGCGCATGTTCCACAAGCTCGCGCTCGCGCTCGCCTACGCGCACCGCTGCGGGGTCCTGCACCGGGACATCAAGCCCGACAACGTGATCGTGCGCCCCGACGGCGAGCCCGTGCTCGTCGACTTCGGCCTCGTCAAGGACGAGCAGCTCGACGCCAGCCACCTCACGCGAACCGGCGCACAGATCGGCACGCCAGGCTACTGGTCCATGGAGCAAATGCAGGGCAAACACGAGCTCGTCGACGCGCGCAGCGACGTCTATGGGCTCGGGGCGACCCTCTACGCTGCGCTGACCGGTCGCCCCCCCTACGCGGCCGAGTCGTGGGCCGACCTCGTGCAGCAGGTGAAGCGCCCGCCCGTGCCGCCCTCCAAGCACCGCCGCGGGCTCGACCCCCGGCTCGAGCAGCTGGTCATGCGTTCCCTGGCTCGAGACCCGAACCGGCGCTACCCCACCGCGGACGCCATGGCGCGGGACCTCGCGTTCTACCTGCACGCGCCCCACGCCCAGCCGCGCATGCTCTACGCCGGGCGCGGGCTGGTGATCGGGTTGTCGGTGCTGCTCTTGGGCCTGGGAGCGGCGGTCTTCAGCCTGACGCGAGGGCTCCCGGGCGCGCAGGTCGCGTCGACCCCCGAAGCCGGGTCGACCCCGACCTCTGCGGCGGACGGCCCGGGGGAGGCGCCGCTCGCGCCCTTGCCGCAGCGGGTCGACCTGAGCGCGGACCGCGCGCAGCTCTTGCGAGGGCTGAGCTACTTGCCCGCCGCCTGTCAGGGGGGCGTCCCAGGGCCGGTGGTCACGTTCAACCCGCGCAGCGTGGTCCTGTTCAGCGGGCCGGTCTCCAACGCGCCCAGCCGCTCCCCGCGACACGAGGCGCTCGCGGTCGCCGCGCGTCACGGCGCCGGCAGGGTCGTGGCCATCGGGCACCCCAACTACCTCAAGGCGCGCTACTGGCCGCGCGAGACCGAGCAGGACGCCTCGGCCTGGATCGTGGCTCAGCTCTTCCTGCGCAACTGCGTGAGCTGGGCCGGGGGGAAGCCGAAGCTGCGGATCGGCGTGCTCGAGGTCGAGGCGGGGGACGCCCTGACCAAGCTCCTCGAGGGCGACGGCCACGAGGTCGTGGACGTGCAGCGGACGCGCTCGCTGAGCGGCCTGGACCTGGTCGTGTGGCGAGACGTGGGCGACGAGCCCGTGTTCGAGGCGGCGGAGTGCGTCGACTTCGTCGAGCGCGGCGGCGGGTTGATCGTGGGCGTGTGCCCCTGGGGTCAGCAGCAGCTGAGCACCATCGCCGGCAAGGGAGACTGGCGCGACGCGCTCGTGAATCGGATCTTGGCCCCGATGGGGCTGGCCTTCAATCGCCACGGCTACCTGCGAGCACCCGCGGACGGGCGCTACCCCGTGGACGAGGCGCGTCAGCTCGAGGCCCACACCCTCGCGACCTTGCGCGAGGTGTGGGGGGCGTCGGGGGCGTCGACCTCCCGCGAAGGGGCGCTGATCCAGCTCAATCGGGCCGTCGAGGGGCTGCCCCGCGACGGACACGCCCTGCTCCCCTGGATCGGGCGCGCGTTCCGCCCGGACCTCGAGGCGGCTGGACTGGGGCTCGACACCCCGGCCCAGGTCGGGACCTCGGCCGCCTTGGCGCTGGTCGCGCTCATGCGAGCCTGGGAGGGGACACCGGGCCGGGCGCCGGCCGACTTGCCCTTCGCCGAGGCGTTCCCTGGGGCGGCGACGCCCAACGCCCCCATGGTTCGCCGCAAGGTCGTCCTCGAGCGAGAGCAGAAGGGGTGGGTGCCGACCGGGCTCTACGCTCGCCCTGACGTTCCGCTCGAGGTTCGGCAGCGCGGCGAGGTCAGCGGCGGGGTCGCGGTGCGGATCGGGGCGCACCTGGATCCGCTGTGGAACCAGGATCACTACGTGCACTACCCCCAGGTCTCGCGTCGCTGGGTGATCGACGCGACCGAAGCCCAGGTGGTGAGCCCCTTCGGGGGCCTCGTCTACCTCGAGCGGCTGGGCCCCGGGACCCGCCGCAGCGAAGTGCACATCGAGGGCGCGGTCGAGGCCCCGTGCTTTCGCCTCGAGGCGCCGGAGTCGTGGGGCGGCTGGCCCCAGGCGCGCGAGGCTCCCGGCGCCTGGGGTGAGCTGATCGGAGAGCGGGTCGTGCTGACGCTGCCGCGGGCGCTGCTGAGTCGGGTGAACGACCCCCGCGCCGTGTGCGCCTTCTGGGACGGGCTGCTCGCGCGCGGCGCGGCCTTCGCCGGCAGCACCCCTCCCCGCCCTCTGCGCCTGGTCTACGCCCAGCAGGAGGGGGTCGAGGAGGCGTCCCCGGTCGACCCCGCCGCCGTGGTCCGGGGCGCTGAGGGCTTGGCGCGACCCGAGCTGCTCGCGCAGCTAGACTCGAGCGCGTTCGATGCCATGGCTCGGGCGTTGGTGCACCCCGCCTGGGACGTGCCTCAGCTGCGGCGCGGTCAGCGCTGGCTCTTGCGCACCTACCTTTACTCGCTGGCCGGGGGGAAGGCCCTGCGCGCCTCGAGCTACCCCGAGGTCACGCTCTTTGTCGACCTCGTGCAGACCTTCGGGATCGCGGGGCTGCAACAGGCCTTCTCCAGCTACGCAGAGCTGCCCGCGACGAAGTGGCCCAGGAGCGACAGCGCGCGGCTGGGGATGTTCTACGAGCGGCTGTGCGACGCCTTGAACGCGAACCTCGAGCAACGCTTTCGCCGGGCGAAGGTGGTGCCTCCCGCCGCGTTGCTGCTCAAGGTCACGAACAAGGGCTACCCCGAGAAGTGAGGGAGGCCCCCGGCGAGAGGGTTGGCCGCGGCGCGGCGGCGTGTAAGCTCGGAGCAGGGGAGGGCTCATGCGATACGCCGTCTTGCTGGGGTGCGTGCTCGCTGCCACGGCGCTCGCGGACAAGGTCCACTTGAACGACGGGCGCGTCGTCGAGGGTGACGCGACCTGGATCAACGGAGGCACCCAGCTGCGGGTCCGGGTCAAGCTGGGCTCCATGACCTTCGAGCGGGCGGAGGTCGCGCGTGTGGTGGAGCAGGAGACGCCCAGCGAGGCGTTCACCCGCCGCCTGAAGGCGCTGCGCGTCGAGCAGCTCGCCGCGCGCGTCGAGCTCGGGCGCTTCGCCCACGAGCACGACCTCGAAGACCAGGCCGCCAAGGTCTGGATCGGCGTCGCGACCTTTCGGCCGAGCGAGGAGCAGCTCGCCGAGGGGTTCGAGGTCGACGCGGGCGCGGTCGGCGAGGCCACGCGGCTCTTGGAGTCGGAGCTCGACTACCACCTCCACGAAGGGCGCTGGCTGCCGCCCGAGGAGTATTACCCGGCGATCGGCTACGTCCGCCACAAGGGCATGTGGATCCCCAAGGAGATCGCCGATCTGCGAGACGCGCGCGAGGACGCGGAGAAGGCCGAGAAGGCCGAGCGGGCCGAGGCGCGCCAGGCGCGACGGGAGCGCGAGAAGCTGCTGCGCGAGGCCTCCGAGCGCGTCGCCGCCCAGAGCAAGCGCTTGGCGCGCTTGCTGCGTCAGGTGGAGCAGGGCAAGCGCGACTTCGCCCAGCTCCAGGCGGCGATCCAGGACCTCTCGCTGCGCGCGGAGACCTCCCGTGACCGCGAGCTCGTCGCGCGCCTGGCGTACGACCAGTGGCGGATCTCCGGGGCCAACGATGGCAGCGCGAGGGCGCGTCAGACCGAGCAGCTCTTGCTGAACGACCTGGTCCGCGCCGAGAGCGAGACCCGCCGCGTGCAGGCGGAGCTGGCCGAGGCCCAGCGTCGCGCCGCCGACCTGGGCGTCCAGCTCCAAGAGGCCCCCCAGGCGATCCAACGCGAGGAGCAGGCGCTCCGCCAGGCCGAGGCCGCCCTCGCCGCCCTGGAGCAAGGGCAGGCGTCCACCCCAGCCTCACGCGAGTAGGGGCCGCCAGCGCAGGTGTGCGAGGCGCGCACGGAAACCGCCAGGTTGGCTGAATCCGCTTGACGGGGTCTCGCGACCCCCCTAACGTACTGCCTCATTCGAATCGAGGTGCCGCGTGCGTGTTGCTCTGTCGTTGGTGTTGGCTGCTCTGTGTCTCGCGCCCCTCGGCGCCCAGGCCGAGGTCGTCGCTCGGGAGGGCAAGGGCTACCTCGAGAAGCGCGACGACGGAAAGCTCGTGCTGCACCTCAAGGGGAGCCCCTACGAAATGGGGGTCCAGCAGGGCAAGCTGCTCAAGGAGCAGGTGCGCGAGAACATGCTCAAGATCGCCAAGAACGACGGCGAGATGGGCAAAAAGGACGAATACCTCGCCTACCTGTTCATGCGGCCGGCCATGCACGACATGCTGCGGCCGCACATTCCCCAGCGCTTCATTCAAGAGATGCAGGGCCTGGCCGAGGGCGCGGGCCTCGACTACGCCGACGTCGAGGCGGGCAACCTGTTCCCCGCGGCCTTCCACTGCAGCGGCATGGCCCTGCGCGGGAAGGCGACCAAGGACGGGTCGCTCTATCACGTGCGGATCCTGGACTACATGACCCAGCTCGGCCTGCAAGACTCGTCGCTCGTGATCGTGCACGAGCCCGAGGGCATGCGCCGCTGGCTGAACGTGGGCTTCGCCGGGTTCATTGGCTCGGTGACGGGCATGAACGAGTCGCAGGTCGCGATCGGCGAAATGGGCGGCAACGGGCTCACCTTCTGGGACGGCATGCCGATGGCGTTCTTGATCCGCGACGCGCTCGAGCGGGCGACGACCCTCGAAGAGGCGGTGGAGATCTTCAAGACCACGCCCCGCACCTGCGAGTACTACTACGTGATCTCCGACGGGAAGACCCGCGACGCGGTCGGGATCTGGGCGACCCCGCAGGAGTTTCACACCATGGCCTACGGCCAGAGCTACGGCATGCTCGAGAAGTTCAAGCCGAGCAAGGACCCCGCTGCCGAGGGCAAGACCCTGCTCAAGGACATTCAGCTCGAGAACAACGAGTACGGCACCGTGTTCAAGGCCGCGGGTGGCCTGCGCGGGTTCATGGCCTTCCCGCCCGAGGACACGATCGTGATCTCGGGGCCGGACCGCTACATGACCTTCGTCGAGCGGCTCATGGAGCACTACGGAGAGGTCGACGCGCCCATGCTCCAGGACTTGGTCAAGCGCCCGGTCTCCATGAAGAGCAACCTGCACGTGGCGATCTTCCACCCCGAGACCCTCGAGGTGTGGGTCGCGGTCGCCGCCTCCGACGGCTCGCCGGCCTGCAACCAGCCTTACTTCCGCTATTCGCTGGCCAAGCCCGACTCGGGCGCGTCCAAGAAGTAAGCGCCGAGCCTCAGCGCGGGGCGCGCAGGCGCTCGATGGCCTGCTCGAGGGCTGGACCCATGGGCGGGGTCCTCAGCCA
>JAGQRJ010000797.1 GCA_020425635.1 Planctomycetota bacterium
CCTCGGGAAGAAGGCGACGCGGGGCAGCGCGACGGCGGGCGGAGGCAAGCTCCGCCCCTACGGCTTGGTGGCCTGAGGTTCCAGAATCCGCCTCGGGAAGAAGGCGACGCGGGGCAGCGCGACGGCGGGCGGAGGCAAGCTCCGCCCCTACGGCTTGGTGGCCTGAGGTTCCAGGATCGGTCTCGGTCTCGGTCTCGGTCTCGGTCTCGGTCTCGGCCTCGGTCTCGGTCTCGGTCTCGGTCTCGGTCTCGGTCTCGGTCTCGGTCTCGGTCTCGGTCTCGGCCTCGGCCTCGGACGCTCCCCAGGGCGCCAGGGTCGCGCTGGCCGTAGAGTGGGGGGCGGAGGCGAGCGTGGGCTCGACGTGGTTTTCGACGCTCGAGGCGATTCGCGCCGGGGAGCCGCAGTGGGAGGCGATCGCCTGCTACCGCGAGCCCGTCGCGCGCTACCTCCGCCGCGCCTACCCGCGGCTCCCCGGGGACGTCGCCCAGGACGTGGTCCAGGAGGTGCTCTGCGCCATGCGCACCCACGTGGTCAGCCGCTTCGACCCAGACCGCGGCCGCTTCCGCCACTTCCTTGGGGGCGTGATCAAGAACGAGGTCCGCCGGGCCGGCGCCCGGCTGCGGTCCGCTCCGCCCCTCGAGGTCGAGCCCCCCGCGCCCGACGACGCCGCCCCCCTGGCGACGGTCGACCTCGAGGCGCGCCTGGTGCGCGCGGTGCGCCGCGCCCACGACGGGTGGCTGGACGCGGGGCCGACCCAGCACGAGGTGCTCTACTGCTTCGCCGGGCGCTTGCTCGAGGGCTTGAGCTACGACGCCCTCGCCGCCCGAGAGGGGCTCTCGACCTCCGCCGTCAAGCGCCGCCTGCAGACGGCGCGCCAGGACGTGCTGCGAGCCCTGGTCGCGGGCGAGCTCGAGGACGCGGCCCTCGCGCTCCCCTCCCGCGCCCTGGCCGCGCTGACCAAGGCGGTGCAGGAGGCCCTGGCCGGGGGCCGACCGCTGAGCGAGCTCCTCGGTCGCCGCTGGAAGCACCCCGAGGCGAGCGCGGCCGCCGCGGCGCTCGTGGCCGACGTCCGCGCGGGGGTCGCGTGGTTCCCGGGGCTCGACTCCCCCGACGGACAGGCCTTCGTGAACGCGCTGCGCAGCGTGCTCGAGGGCCCGGGGCCCGAGGTCCAGGCGTGAGCGAAGAGCCGACCCCCGAGATCCCCGGCTACCGGCTGCTGAGGCGCCTGGGTCGCGGCGCCGCCGGGGTCGTCTACCTCGCCGAGGCCCAGGACGACCTCGGGCGGAACTTCGCGGTCAAGGTCTTCCCCCCCGACGCCGCGGCGCACTACGCGCGGGAGCTGGCCACCCTGCGCGAGGTCGAGGCGGTCCGCCGCGAGTCCGGCTCGCGCGACCTGCTCGAGGTCGTGCACGCCGGCGACGCCCACGGGCAGGCGTTCGTGGTCATGGAGTATTGCCCGGGCGGCGACCTCCTGAGCCGCGTTCGCGACCAGGGGCCCCTCGAGAGCGAGGAGGCGCTGCGCCTGCTGATCCCGGTCGCGCGCGCCCTCGAGCTGCTCCACGCCCACGGCTGGGTGCACAAGGACGTCAAGCCGGCGAACGTGCTGCTCGGCGTCGACGGGCTCCCCCGCCTCGGCGACTTCGGCCTCACGCGGGCCCTCGACGGACCGCTCTCCAGCGCGGGGACCCCGGGCTTCTGCGCGCCCGAGGTCTACAAGGGGGGCGACGCCACGGCGAGCGGGGTTCAGCTCGACGTCTATTCGGCGGCGGCGACGCTCTACTTCGTGCTCACGGGAGAGGCGCCGCTGCCCGGGCGGCCCGACGTGTTCCCGCTCGAGCGCAGGCGCGTTCCGCGCGCCCTGCAACGCGTGCTCCTGGCCGGGCTGCGCGTCGACCCTGCGCAGCGCCTGGGCAGCGCCCGCGAGCTGCGCGAGCTCCTCGAGCGCGTCCAGCGCGGGGAGTCGGCCCTCGATCCGCCCGCGCGGCGCTGGCCC
>JAGQRJ010000121.1 GCA_020425635.1 Planctomycetota bacterium
CAGGGAGAGCGGGTCTACGGCGACTACCAGACCCAGGTCGACCGCGCGGGGCGCATGCCCGCGGGGCGCCCGCTGAAGCTGCTGGTCGAGGTCCATGGCCACGCGCGGCGCGAGGTCCTCGGGGGGCAGCGGGTGGCGATCCAGGTGATCGAGATGGCGACCAGCGGGATCGACCTCGCCACCCTGCGCGCGATCCAGGCGCGCTACGACGAGGCGACCCGCTCGCTCCCCGCCGCGCTGCGGGTGCCCTTGCGGATCGACCGCCTCGACCCGTCCTACCTCTACCGCGGACACCGGGTGCGCTTCCACTTCACCGCCCTCGCGGCCAAGCGCAGCGGCTCGCTGCGCCCCGAGAAGGCCGCGCGCGGGCTGCACCTCGAGCTGCCCTCCGCCTTGCGGAGCACGGCTCAGGGGCGCCAGGTCGCGGCGCAGCTGGTGGCGCTGATCGCCCGCGGCGCGGAGTAACCCCGGCCTAACCCTTGCTCCAGTAATGGGAACCGGTTGTTGAGCCAGCCGCTGGGCCCGCTACAATGCGCCCCTACCCGAACCGAGGAGTGAGGATGAGTTCGACGGTTGACGCCGCGCCGTTGGAAGTCCTGCGCGTCTTGCGCGACGACGGAACCGCAGACCCCGACCTCGACCCCAAGCTCTCGGACGAGCGGGTGGTCGCGATCCTCAAGGCCATGATCCAGACCCGGGTCATGGACGAGCGCATGCTGACCTTGCAGCGTCAGGGGCGGATCTTCTTCTACCTGGTCTCGACCGGGCAAGAGGCGATCGGGGTCGGGACCGCGGCGGCGTTGACCGCCGACGACTGGGTCGTGCCCTCCTACCGCGAGCCAGGCTGCTTCCTCTACCGCGGGGTCGCGGTCAAGGACATGGTCGCGCAGTGCTACGGCAACCAGTGGGACAACACCCACGGGCGCCAAATGCCCGTGCACTACTCCTTCCGCGCGCAAAACATGGTCTCGATCTCGAGCCCGATCGGGACTCAGATCGTGCACGCGGCGGGCGTGGGCATGGCCATGAAGCGCAAGGGCGCGCAGACCGTGGCCCTGACCTACTTCGGCGACGGCTCGACGAGCAGCAACGACTTCCACTCGGGGCTCAACTTCGCCGGCGTCGACAAGGCGCCGGTGATCTTCGTGTGCGAGAACAACGGCTGGGCGATCTCGCTCCCGGTCGAGAAGCAGACCGCGGCGGAGACCCTGGCGCACAAGGCGATCGCCTACGGCATGCCCGGGGTCCGCGTCGACGGCAACGACGTGTTGGCCGTGGTCAAGGCGACCCAGGACGCCCGCGAGCGCGGGCTGCGCGGCGAGGGACCGACCCTGATCGAGGCGGTCACCTACCGCATGGGCGGGCACAGCTCGTCGGACGACCCGACGCGCTACCGCAGCGACCACGAGGTCGAGACCGCCGGCCAACGCGACCCGATCGAGCGCTTCAAGGACTACGCCGAGAAGCGGGGCCTGTGGAACGCAGAGCTCAACGAGGCCGAGTTCGCCGCCGCGCGCGAGGTGGTCAACAAGGCGATCAAGGACAACGAGCGCGTGCCGAAGCCCGAACTCGAGAGTCTGTTCACCGACGTCTACGCCGAGATGCCTCCCTCGCTGGCCCGCGTGCTGGAGGAGGAGCGCGAGGCGCGTGGCGAGGGCAAGTTTCCCTGAGACCTGGCCCGCGCTGAAGGCCAATCACGACTGCGGAGGTCGACGTGGAGTTCCTGTTGCCCGACATTGGCGAGGGTGTCGCCGAGGGCGAGATCGTCAAGTGGCACGTCCAGCCCGGTGAGGCCGTCACCGAGGAGCAGGACTTCGTCGAGGTCATGACCGACAAGGCGACGGTCATGATCCCCTGCCCGGTGGACGGGGTGGTCGACAAGCTCCTCGCCGCCGAGGGCGACGTCGTGCCCGTGCACGTGGCGATCGCGTCGTTCAGCTCGGTCACCAGCGGCAAGCTCGCCGGCGGCCACGGCGCGGCCGCGCCGGCGCAAGCCGCGAAGGCGGCCAACGGCGCGCACACCGGCAACGGCTCGGGCACCGCGACCGCGCTCCTCGACGCGCCCGTCGTCAACGACGGCCGCGTGCTCGCGACCCCAGCCACGCGCAAGCACGCGCGGACCCTGGGCGTGGACCTGCGCACGGTCGCCGGCAGTGGCCCGCGCGGCCGTGTGACCCGGGAAGACGTCGAGCGCGCGCTGAGCGGGGTCGGCTCCCGGAGCGCCGCGGCGCGGCCCGCGGCGGCGAGCAGCCCTCAGGCCTCGCCCGTCCTGCGCCCAGCGATCGCGGCCGCCCCGGCGGAGGCGCGCCCCGAGATCCCGCCGCCGACCCCGCTGCGCATGCCCGCCGATGGCGAGGTCGAGGAGCGGGTGCCGCTGCGTGGCGTGCGTCGCAAGGTGGCGGAGGCCATGGCGCGCTCGAAGCACACCGCGGCGCACTACACCTACGTCGAGGAGGTCGACGTCAGCGAGCTGGTCGCCATGCGCGAGCGCATGAAGCCGGCCGCCGCGGCGCACGGAGTGAAGCTCACCTACCTCCCGTTCATCATCAAGGCGGTGTGCCAGGCGCTGAAGAAGCACCCCCAGCTCAACGCCGCCATGGACGACGTGAACCAGGAGATCGTCTACAAGAAGTACACCCACCTGGGGATCGCGGTCGACGGCCCACAGGGCCTGGTCGTGCCCGTGCTCAAGCACGCGGACCTGCGCAACGTGCTCGACCTCGGCCGCGAGCTGAGCCGCCTGGGCGAGAGCACCCGCCAGGGCAAGCTCAGCCCCGACGACCTCCAGGGGAGCACGTTCACGATCACCAGCGCGGGGCACATTGGCGGCCTGCTCGCGACCCCGATCCTGAACTACCCCGAGGTCGCGATCCTCGGCGTGCACAAGATCGTCAAGCGCCCGGTGGTCCGGAACGACCAGATCGTGATCGGACACGTGATGTACCTCTCGATCTCCCTCGACCACCGCGTGGTCGACGGGGCGGACGCGGCGCGCTTCATGAACGACGTGGTGCGTCTGCTCGAGCAGCCCGAGCTGTTCCTGCTGGAAGGCGTCTAGCGCGTGGCCACCGACACCGCGCTCGCCTGCGACCTGCAGCGAGTGCTCGACGCCGAAGGTCGGAAGCTCCCCGACGCGGAGCTCCCCGACCTCTCGCCCGAGCGCATGCTGCAGCTCTACCGCGCGATGGTCCTGATGCGGGCCCTCGATCACCGCATGCTCGGCCTGCAGCGCATGGGCCGGATCGGCTTCTTCGGCTCGGCCCTCGGGCAAGAGGCCTCGGTGATCGGCAGCGGCGCGGCCCTCGAGCCCGACGACTGGGTGCTGCCCGCGCTGCGCGAGAACGGGATCATGCTCCTGCGCGGCTTCCCCCTCGACAAATACTTCGCCCACATGTTCGGCAACGCGCTGGACGTGATGAAGGGCCGCATGCAACCCATGCACTTCTCTGGGCGCGAGGTCAACCAGGTCTCGTGGTCGAGCTGTATCGCCAACCAGCTCCCCCAGGCCGTGGGCGTGGCCTACGCCATGAAGCTCAAGGGCCACAAGAAGGTCGCCATGGGGTTCATCGGCGACGGCGGCACGAGCGAGCCCGACTTCGCGAACGCGCTGAACTTCGCCGGGGTGTGGCAGGTGCCGGCGGTGTTCGTGATCCAGAACAACCAGTGGGCGATCTCGGTGCCCGTCGAGAAGCAGTCGGCCTCGCGCTCGCTCGCGATCAAGGCCGTGGCCTACGGCATGCCCGGGGTCCGCGTCGACGGCAACGACGTGCTCGCGGTCTACCGCGAGGTGCGCAAGGCCGTCGATCGCGCCCGCGCGGGCGGCGGCCCGACCTTGCTCGAGCTGGTCACCTTCCGCCGCGGCGGGCACAGCTCGGCCGACGATCCCTCGCGCTACCGCAACGAGCAGGACGCCGAGCCCTGGGAGCGCCTCGACCCCGTGGCGCGCTTCCGCGCCTTCCTCGAGGGTCAGGGTCTGTGGGACGACGCCCAGGAGGCGGCGCTCGAGCACGAACAGCGCAGCGCGATCAGCGCCGCGGTCAAGGGCGCCGAGCAGGCTCCGCTGCCCGGCCCCGAGACGCTCCTCGACGACGTCTACGCCGTCGACCCGCCGGTCCTCGACGAGCAGCGCGCGCTGCTCCGCGACGAACTCGCGCAGCAGTAGCCCGGTGGCGCCCCGCGCCCTCGAGCTGCGCGACCTGGGGCGGATCCCGTACGCCCTGGCCTGGGAGCTCCAGCGCGAGCTGGCCCAGGCCGGGCCCGCGAGCGCGCACGACCTGCTGCTGGTGTGCGAACACCCCGAGGTCGTGACCACCGGGCGCAAGGCCCAGGGGGCCGAGCGCGACCCCGAGTCCGAGCTCGCCGGGGTGCGCGCCGCGGGGATCGAGGTGTTCGAGGTCGAGCGCGGCGGCGCGGCCACCTGGCACGGCCCGGGGCAGCTCGTGGGCTACCCGATCGTGCACCTCCAGCCCGACGAGCGCGACCTGCACCGCTTTCTGCGCGCGCTGGAACAGGCGCTGATCGACGCCCTCGCCGAGCTCGGGGTCGAGGCGGGGCGCAACGAGGGCTGGACGGGGGTGTGGGTCGGCGGGAGGAAGGTCGCCTCGATCGGGATCGCCTGCCGCGGCTGGGTCACCTACCACGGCTTCGCGCTGAACCTCGACGTCGACCTCGCCCGCTTCCAGCTGTTCAGCCCCTGCGACCTGGCCGGCACGACCTACACCTCGCTCGCCGCGCTGGGGGTCGCCTACGCGCGCAGCGAGCTGACCGCGCGGGTGCACGCGCTCCTCGCGCGGGAGCTGGGTCGCGATCCGCGCTGACCGCCGCGGCGCTCTGGCGCTACTCCACACCCAGCAGGCGAGGGAACTCGTCGGCGAGCAGCGCCTCGGCCTCGTCCTGGGAGTCGCCGAAGGCGATCACGTCGAGCTTGCCCGAGCCCTGGAGCGGGCCGACGTTGTAGAGCACGTAGCGGCCCTCCCCGGTGCGGGGGTCGTAGAGCCGGTCGCCGAGCTTGGCGGCGACCTCGGGGAAGGTGGCGCCGATCAGGCCCGGGTGCACGAAGTCTTGCGCGCGGTAGGGTGGGCGGGGCCCCTGGATCAAGCGGTCGACGAGGTGCATGGGGGTGCTGGTCCCGCCCCAGCGCCCGTTGCTCTCGGTGAAGCGCAGCGCGCTGGGCTGCGCCGGGTCGCCGAGCAGCAGCAGGTCGAAGGAGCAGCGCCCCACGTAGCCCAGGGCCTGCAGCGCGGCCCCGACCTGGAGCGAGGTCGCCGCGATCTGGCGCAGGGTCTCGCGGGGGAAGCCCGCGGGGCGGCTGCCCTGGAACACGCGCAGCTCGCCGACCAGGATCTGCTCGTAGATCCCGTCGAGCCGCGGCGGACCGCCCTCGAGGCTGGGGATCCAGAGCTGGGTCGAGGGCGAGTGCTCCGCCGGCTCCCAGGCCATGGCCAGCACCTGCTCGACGCCGTCCCAGCGTGTGTCGAACAGGAAGCGCTCGACGCGGTCCGCGAGGGCGGTGTGCTCGCGCACCTCCTGGGCGGAGAGGTGCCAGTTGCCCATGCCCGAGGCGCAGCGCGTGCGCTTGAGCGCGACGCGCTCGTGGCGCGTCGCGAGGTCCTGGAGCAGCTTCGCGAGCTCTGCGGCCTGGTTGCTGCCGTGGGTCTCGACCACGAACTCCGGGCCGAGCACGCCGCTCACCAGCCGCGAGAACACGCCCTTGTCGTTGGCGACCCAGGTCGCGGGAGGCGGCGGCCCGAGCACGCGCACTTCGCCCCCCGAGCGCTCGGCCAGGGCCCGGGCCAGGGCCCACACGTCCTCGATCCCCATGTAGGGGTGCAGCGCCAGGCCGTCGCTCGCGACCGCCGCGAGCAGCTCGAAGGCCGCCCCACCCTGGAGCGCCTTGGCCACCCGCAGCCCGCAGGGCGGCGGGTCCGCCAGGAGGAAGGTCGGTGAGCCGAGCTGCAGGCGCTCGCGGCAGTAGTCCTCGTAGCCCGGCGCCGGGTCGCTGATCGCGGCGAACAGGTCGCCCTCGCCGGCGCGCACTCGCGTGCGGTGCTGGTATTCGGCGACGCCGCTGATGTTGTCGAGGAAGGGGATCGCCGAGAAGTCGTCGAGGTAGAGGATCGGCGCGTCGAAGTCGCTGCGCCACACCTGCTCCGCGAAGGGAGCCAACGCCTCGGCCTGACCGAGCTCTGCGCCGAGGGCGCGCCCCGCCGCGAGGGCCCGTTGGTAGTCAGCGTCGCTGAGTCCGGCGTCGCTCCAGGTCGCCCCGAGGGCGAGGGGGTCATGGGTAGGTTTCACCTCGGCATGATACAGCCCAGGCCCTGTGTAGGCTCGGCCCGGCGGGGCCTCGGCCTGCCGCCGCACCGCCTGGGACCTTGCTCCGCTGTGCCGTGAGGCCGGCGTCTGCCGACCGACCCGGCCTCAGCGCGTCCGCGCGAAGACGCGTTGGATCTGCGGGGAGGGGTCGTCGGCGAAGAACGCGCGCAGGGTCGCGCGGCGCTCCTCGGTGGTGAACGCCGAGGCGACCGCCAGGCCGAGCAGGCGCACCAGGGGGTCGGGGTCGCGGGCGGCGAGCTCGATCACGTTGATGTAGCTCGAGTCGTTGGGGTGACGCAGGGCGAGCAGGATCCCGCTGTCGAGGGAGCGGACGCCGTCGGAGCCGGTGTAGACGTTGCGCAGCGCCTCGTCGTCGGGGCGGAAGGTGCGCTCGAGGAGGCGCAGGGCGAGGTGTCGCCCTGCGCGGCTGCGGTGACCAAGCTCGGCGAGGACCGCGCTGGCCACGTCGGCGCGCTCGAGCTTGGCGTCGAGGGCGAGCGCCTCGTAGACCTCGCGCGCGAACTCGCGGGTGTCCAGGTAGGGCTGGTGCACCGCCTCGCGCGCGATCAAGCGGAACAGGGTGCGGATCAGGCTCAGCGGGTCGTCGCGGCGGGCGACCATCAGCGAGTAGTGCGTCGGCCGCTCGCCGTCGAGCTGCCGCACGCGGAGCAAGACCGGGCCGGGGACGAGGGGTGCGATCGTGGGCAAGATCCGCAGGTGCCGCCCTGCGCCGAGGCGCCCGCGGAGGTAGGTCTGGTCGACGCTGGGAGAGTGGAGCGAGATGTCGATCGCGCCCTCGCTCTCGCGGCGCAGGAGGACGGCGAGGTAGGGGGCGCTGCTCGGGGCGTCGAAGCGCCAGAGGTCGGTGGCGTCGCCCTCGGCCTCGGACACGCTGTCGCTGACCACGCGCCGCATGGGCAGGTCGCGCGCGCCGAGGGGGGTGCGGTCGTCGCTGCTGGCGCGGTCCGGATCGGCGTAGCGGGCCTCGCACTTGAGCACGACCGCCTCCCCCTCGGGGGTCGCCAGGACCAGGGCCTGACTGAAGCCAAAGGGGATCAAGGGGACCGGCCCCGCCACGCGCTGGGAGTGGTCCCCCGCGGTCAAGCTCACGTCGCGCTCGACGAGCTCCACCTCCAGGGCCTCCGTGCCCAAGGGCAGGCGCACCCGGTGCTGCTCGGCGTCGAGGGGGACGGGATCGAGGGCGCGTCCGCGCGCCCGGACGCGGAGGTAGAAGTCGGGGTCGCCCCACTCGTCTTCGACGGTGGGCATGGCGCTGACCTCGGTCACCCGCAGGGTCAGCAACCAGCCGGGGTCGGTGGGCAACAGCACGTCGCCGCCGCCGCGGGTGAGGGCCGCCTCGCGCAGCGCGTCGAGCTGCGGCAGCCGCACCGCCCAGCCCACGTCGCGCCGCTCGAGGAAGCCGACCCAGGCGCCGCCCTCGGTGAACACCGGCGACCCGCTCAGCTCGGGGCCCGGCTCGACGACCTCCTCTTCCCCCGCGGAGGTCAGGGGCAGCCACACGGGAGCGCTGACGGTGAGCACGCGGCCCACGGGCGGAGCCTCTCCGGCGTTGAACTCCCAGGCGCTGATCGCGCCCGCGCCGCCGCTGAGGGCCACGAGGCGCCCGCCCTTGGGGGGCGGCGTGGACAGGCAAGGTCGGTAGTCGCTGCCGTCGCGCTCCACCGCCAGGAGCTGTGCGCCCGGCGCGCCGATCGGCTTGGCGGGGAGCGAGACCTCACCCTGGGTCAAGGTGCGCGAGGGCCCCTCTGCCTCGACCGCGATCGCGAAGAACGCGTGGGTGGCGTTGACCCGAACCGCCACGCCCAGGGCCGGCGGTCCGGACACCGCGAGCAGCGGCGCCACGTTGCGGGCGTGGCGCTGGATCACCGCGCGTCCGTCGCCGCGCGGAGGCGACGCGCAGCCCGCGGCGACGCAGGCGAGCGCCGCCGCGAAGGTCCAGCCCCGGGCGGTCGAAGTCAGCGGGGCGCTTGCCCGGGGTCGGGGGGGAGGAACAGGTCGGCGGCGCTCGACTCGGCCGAGATCGCGCGCGGGTCGATCCCGCTCTGCACCTGGGTCCGGTGGGCTGGGCCGCTGGGGATCCCCACGGGCCGCGTCCCCGACGAGATCGACGAGAGCTCGTCGAGGGTCACCAGCCCGCGCTCGAACATGACCAGGAGCGCCTTGCGGCAGCGCTCGTCGATCGCCGCGGCCTCCTGCCCGGTGTCTTCGGCGAGGCGCTTGATCACCTCGGGGACGGTGGCGCGGTTGTCGATCCGCTCGAGCAGGTCGCGCACGAGGGGCTTGACGTCGAGCTCGCTCGACATGCGCGCGTTCTTGAACTCGACGCGGAAGTCCTTGGTGTCGAAGCCGTCGCCGGTGGGCTGGCGACGCTCGATCAGGAGCAGGTCGTCGGGGATCCCCAGGCGCATGCCGCTCAAGGCCTCGAGGGAGGGGAGGGTCCGCACCCGGCGCTTGGCGTGCAGCAGGCGGGCGAGCTCGAGGGCGAAGTCGCTCGTGGGCGGCTTGCACTCGTCTTCCTGGGTCCAGGGCGAGTGCGGCCCGTCTTCGTTCCACTGCGCGGTGAGCACGACGGAGATCACCCGGCGGAAGCGCTGGGCGCGCATGTTGGTCACCCAGTCCATGAGCTGGGTGGCGAAGCGCCCGTAGCGCTCGCCGAACACCTGCTTGGTGTGGTGCGTCGCGAACTCGAGCACCGTCTGCTCGTTGACCCGCAGGCTGTGGAGGTTCATGTTCGCGCCGCCCAGCCAGCGGCGGATCCGGTCGAGGTAGGGCTCGCCGTCGCGCTCGGCGATCTGGGTCACGACGTGGGCCGAGCCCTCGGTGCTCAGGTGGTCGGGGAGGTGCGCGATCACCCGCCGCAGCACGTCGGCCCCCGAGGGCCCGCCGTCGCGGTAGCTCAGGCGGTAGGTCGGCGCGGCGACGCAGGGCGGGTTGGCGATGATCAGGTCGAAGCGCTCCTTGCCCACCGGGGTGAACAGGTCGCCGTCGACGAAGACCGCGTTCCAGGCGTCGTTGAGGATCGCGTTGAGCCGGGCGAAGTTCACCGCGCGGCGGTTGATGTCCACGCCCACCACGCGCTCGGCCGACTCCGCGGCGAGGATCGCGTGCAGCCCGCAGCCGGTGCCGAGGTCGAGCACGTTGCGCACCGGGCGGCGCACGGTGGTCCGCGCGAGCCAGTAGGACGAGGTGTCGAGGAACATGACCGGGTCGCGGTCGACCCGGGCCTTGTGCCAGGCCGTGTGCGCATAGCGGTGGTCGGTGAAGAACAGCTTCTCGGCGACCGGGTAGAGGCTGACCCGCGCGCGGTAGGTGCGGTCGGTGGGGTCCGCGGCCAGGATCTTCGAGGTCCTGAGCAGCTTGCGCGCGCTGGCGTCGAACAGCTCGCCGAGCTCCTCCTCGGTGGCGGTGTCCTGGAGCAGGAACAGCGCGATCGCCACGTCGAGGGGTGAGCGCTTGCGCAGGCGGTGCTTGAGCAAGAAGGGGAACGCCTCGAGCTCGAGCTCGGTGATGTCCTCCAGGCACAGGCGCTCCTGGACGCCGCGCTCGGAGTATCCGGCGCTGCGCAGCGCGCTGGCCACCCGGCGCAGGCTGTCGGGGTCGATGCGGTCGAGGTTGAAGAAGGCTCTGCTCATGTCGGAGCGATTGTGGCGGCAGTTCGGGGGCGCGTCAACGCAAGGTCTTCGGGGGCGAGCGACCTGCGGCCCAGAGGGGGGGAGCGCCGGGGAATCCTGTGGTAGAAAGCTAGCGCCAGGAGCTGAGCATGAAGCTAAAAGACCGGGTCGCGATCATCACCGGCGGCGGACGCAACATCGGCAAGGCGATCGCCTACCGGCTCCATGAGCTGGGTTGCCAGGTCGTGGTCTGCGCGCGGACCCAGAAGGAGATCGACCACGTCGCGGGCGTGATCCAGGAGCAGGGCGGCCGCTCCGCGGCGATCTGCTGCGACGTGGGCAAGGAAGACCAGGTCCAGCGCGCCGTCGACGCCACCGTCAAGGTCTTCGGGCGGGTCGATTTCCTCGTCAACAACGCGGGCAACTACATCGAGAAGCCCCTCGGGGAGACCTCGGTCGAGGACTTCGACGACGCGGTCTCGGGCAACCTCCGCGGGGCGTTCTTGTTCTCCAAGGCCGTCGTCCCCGAGCTGCGGAAGAACCAGAGCGGCGGGCGAATCGTCAACGTGAGCTCGCTGCTCGCCCAAATCCCCGCCCGCGACGTCTCGATCTACTGCGCGGTCAAGGCCGGGCTGATCGGCTTCAGCAAGGCCCTCGCCCGCGAGCTGCACTCCGACGGGATCAACGTCAACGCGGTGTGCCCGGGCATGGTCACCACCGGCGAGCAGGCGATCGAGCTCGAGGAGACCCGCTGGAAGCTCGGTGAGCAGCTGCTCCCTCGCGACGTGGCCGACGTGGTCGCCTACCTCCTGACCGACGAGTCGAGCCAGATCACGGGCGCGGCGATCCAGATCCCCGGCAGCACCGGGATCCGCGTCGGCGCGCTCGCCCGCGGGTAGCGGAGCGGGTCGGCGCGGGCTCCTAGCCCCCCTCGCGCTTGGCTCGCTCCCAGAGCGCCTCGAGCTCGGGCGGCGCGTGCTCGGCCAGGGGCCGCCCGGCGGCGGCCTCCATGCGGCGGAAGCGCGCGCCGAAGCGCGCGCTGGTCTCGCGCAGGCAGTCCTCGGCGCTGAGCCCCAGGTGCCGCGCGAGGTTCACGAGGGTGAACAGCGCGTCGCCGAGCTCGGCCGCGACCTCGCGCGGGTCGTCGCCGGCGAGGGCCTCGCGCAGCTCGCCCAGCTCCTCGTCGAGCTTGGCCAGGGGCCCCTCGACGTCGGGCCAGTCGAAGCCGACCCGCGCCGCGCGCTCCTGGACCTTGTGCGCCTGCAGCAAGGCCGGAAGCGCGGCGGGGATCCCGTCGAGGAGCGAGCTGCGCTCATCCTGCTTCTCCGCCTGCTTGAGCTGCTCCCAGTTGGCCTCGACCGCGGCCGCGTCGGCGACCTCGACGTCGCCGAACACGTGGGGGTGGCGGTGCAAGAGCTTGTCGGCGATCCCCTGGGCCACGTCGCCGAAGTGGTAGGCGCCTTGCTCCTGGGTGATCCGCGCGTGGAACGCGACCTGCAGCAGCACGTCGCCGAGCTCCTCCTGGATCGCCTTGGGGTCGCCCTGATCGAGGGCCTCGAGCAGCTCGAAGCACTCCTCGAGCAGGTAGCGGCGCAGGGTCTCCGGGGTCTGCTCGCGGTCCCAGGGGCACCCTCCGGGGTCGCGCAAGCGGTCCATGATCGCGAGCAGGCGGCGCACGCCCGGCAGCCGGGGGTCGTCGGCGGCGAGTTCGGGGGGCGGCTCAGTCAATGTAGGGCAGCAGGCTCGCGCGGGGGTTGAACACCTGGTCGTGGAGCTCGACCACGTGGCGGTCGGTGATCCCGGCCACGAAATCGAGCACGAAGCCCGCGCCGAGGCGCTCGTCGTCGGCGGCGCCCACGGCCTCGCGCTGGGCCTGGATCCGTCGCGGGAGGTGCTCGGGGTGCGCGAGGAAGTGCTCGAACAGCTCGCGCAGCAGGCGCCGGCCCTTGTCGCACATCATCTCCACCGTGGGGTGCCGGTAGACCCGCTGCAGCAGGAAGCCGATCAGGGCCTCGACCTGCTCCGCGACGTCTTCGGGGAGCGCGACCACCGGGTCGCGGTGCGCGCGGACCTCGTCCGCGCTGGGGGCCTCGCCGACGCCGCCCAGGCGCCGCTCGGTCTCGTCGAGGGTCGCCTGCACCAGGCCCCCGATCACGCGCCGGGTCAACGCGCCGTGGCGCACGTAGCGCGTGAGCGGCGCGTCCTCGAGCTGGGCGTCGGCGATCGCCGCGTTGACCAAGGGCAGGTCGAGCTGGCGCACCTCTCCCAGGCTGAAGAAGCCGAAGTAGAGCGCGTCCTCGAGGTCGTGGGTCACGTAGGCCAGCATGTCGGACACGTTGGCGATCTGGGCCTCGACCCCGGGCTGGGGGAGCCCGCGAAACTCCTCGGGGGTCTCCGGAGCGTCGAAGACGGTGGCGTGCTTGCCGATCCCCTCCCGCGCCTCCCAGCTCAGGTTCAGCCCGGGGAAGTCGTAGCGCCGCTCGAGGACGTCGACGATCCGCAGGCAGTGCAGGTTGTGGTCGAAGCCGCCGAGGCCGTGCTCCTGGGCGAGGGCGTCGAGCTCGACCTCGCCTTGGTGCCCGAAGGGCGGGTGGCCGAGGTCGTGCATCAGCGCGATGCAGTCGGCGAGGTCGACGTTGGCCCCGAGGAACGCGGCCAGCGAGCGCGCGATCTGGGAGACCTCGATCGTGTGCGTCAGGCGCGTGCGGTAGGCGTCGCCCTCCTGGACCACGAACACCTGGGTCTTGTGCTGCAGGCGGCGGAAGGCCTCGGAGTGGATCACCCGGTCGCGGTCGCGCTGATGAGCGGTGCGCAGGGAGGGCAGCGGCTCCTCGTGGACGCGACCCCGCGAGCGGGAGCTGCGGGCGGCGTAGCTGGCGAGGTTGGCCTCTTCGAGGGCCTCGAGCTGTTCGCGGGCGCGGATCACGGGGCCCTCCTCGGCGCTGACCACCTCCGGGGTTCTATGCCCTCGGCGCGCGCGCTGCAAGGACGACGCCGTCAGGTAGCATGGGGGGTGGGAGTCACGGCATGAGCCAAACGTACGTGATCAAGGTCTCCGCCTCGGTGCGCGAGGAGGTCTCGGCGAGCGACAAGCGC
>JAGQRJ010000798.1 GCA_020425635.1 Planctomycetota bacterium
CCCCGCAGGCGCCAGGGCCGGCCACCGTCCCGGCGGTCGACGCGGCCTCCTCCCAGAGCCAGCAGGCCGCCGAGATCGCGGGCTACGAGCTCATGGGGCTGATCGGCGAAGGCAACATGGGGCGGGTCTACAAGGCGCGCCAGAAGAGCCTAGACCGCCTGGTGGCGCTCAAGCTGCTCAACGACGTCCTGACCCGCGACCCGACCTACGTCGAGCGCTTCATGCAGGAGGCGCGCGCCGCCGCCCGCTTCCAACACCCCAACGTGGTCAGCGTGATCGATCAGGGGGTGTGCCCACGCACCGGGATCCAGTTCATCGCCTTCGAGCTGATCAACGGCGAGTCGGCCCAGGTGGTCATGGAGCGCCGCGGGAAGCTCCCGGAGGAGGAGGCCCTGCGGATCGCGCTGGGCATCGCCGAGGCCCTGGCCTGCGCCAGCCAACACGGGATCGTGCATCGCGACGTCAAGCCCGACAACATCCTGATCGGGCGCGACGGGATCGCCAAGCTGGCGGACCTCGGGCTGGCGAAGGCGCGGGACCCGCGCCCAGACCTCACGGGCCCCATGGAAGACAGCGCGGACTCGCTCAGCGGCTCCGGCATGGTCGTGGGGACCCCCCACTACATGGCCCCGGAGCAGGCCCTCGGGCTCGAGGTCGACATCCGCGCGGACCTCTACTCGCTGGGCGTCAGCCTGTTCTACCTGGTCACCGGGTCCTTCCCCTTCGAGTGCCCCACCGCCCTGGGCCTCATGACCCGCCACATCAACGAGGACGTGCCCGACGTCCGCTCCTTCAACCCCGAGGTCAGCGGCGCCACGGCGGCCCTCATCGAGGGCCTCTGCATGCGCGACCGCGACGCGCGCTACCCCAGCCCGAGCATGGTGGCCAGCGACATCGAGCGGATCCTCGCCGGACACTCTCCCCTGGGCCCAGGCAGCACCGAGGCGCAGCTCCCGGGTCGCCACTGGAAGGGGTCCACCACGACCTCGCTCTTGCGCCGCACCGACGAGGAGGAGTCGATCGCGCCGCTCGAGGTCTCGGCGCCACCCGAGCTCGGCCGAGCCGCTGCGCTGCGCTGGGCGTTCCTCCAGACCGGCGAGCTCGAGCACCTCGAACGCCTCGAGCGCCTCTACCAGGAGGCCGCCCTCGCCAGCGACGAGGTCGAGGCAGCCAAGGCCACCGCGGGCCTGGCCGAGGTCCAGGCCCTGCGCGGAAACACGAACGCGGCTGCGCGGCTGGCCCACCGCGCGCTGAGCAAGGACCCCGGCTGCCGCCCCGCGGTGAAGCTGATCGTCGAGAGTCGCCTCGGGACGCCAGGGGAGGCGCTGTTCTCCGCGGACATGACTCGGCTCAGCGGGCTGCTCGGGGCGAAGCGCTTCGCAGACGCCTTCGTCCTCGCCGGGCAGGCGCGCCGGGAGTATCCCTCGGAGCCGCTCCCGCACCTCGCGCTGGTGGTCGCCGCCACCCAGAGCAACGACCGCGGCGCCTTCCGCGAGTCACTGCAGCTCGCCCGCGCGCTGAGCCCCTCGCGGCGCTTTCCGCTCGTGACCTTCCACGACGCGGTCGAGCTGCAGCTGATCGAGCAGCTGGTGACCCACGGCCGGGAGGCGCTGCTCAGCGGCGTGGCCGAGCTCGTGCGCCAGACCGTCGAAGACACGGCGGCCCCCGCGAACCTGGTCGCCGGCGCCCTGCAGCTGGCCCTCTGGCGGATCCACACGGTCCTCGCGGCCCCCGCGCGGCTCGAAGACGAGACCCTCGCGCGACTGCTCCTGTGGAAGGCCCGCGCGCTCGCCGGGCTGCAGTACTTCAGCGCGGCCAACGAGGTCCTGACCCAGCTCGAGTCCGACGCGGCCTACCGCGAGATCGACGCCGAGGCCCGCCGCGAGGAGCGAGCCCTCGTCGAGCGCTTCCTCGACCAAGGGGGCCCAGGGATCCGGCCCCGCTTCGAGCCGATCACGGCGAACGAGTCCGGGGACGTGAGCCGCCACCTCCAGCAGCATCTGCGCCTCTGCAGCGGCTACTACCGGGAGGCCGACGACGAGCTGGCCGCGCTCGGCGCGAACCTGCTCAGCCAGAGCCATCACGACCCCGAGGTCGACCGCGAGCTGCGCGCTCACGAGGTCTTGCGCCGTGAGCTCGCCGAGGCCGACCTCAAGAGCTCCGACGCGGGAGGCTGGCCGGGGCGCCGCGCCCGACTCGACTCCAGCCACGGCTCGCAGTTCCTCGTGCGCGTCATGGATCGAGTCTCCACCCAGACCCAGACGGTGCCAGAGGCGACCTCCGCCCTGCCGGACTCCATGCAACCTGGGTTCAGCTTCAGCGTCGGCCGCGGCGACGGCACGGCCCTCGAGGGCGTGGTCCTGGTGCGCCTCCCCGCCGGCGACGGCGCCCTGGTGCGCACCCGCGCCGGCGGCCTCAACCACCTCGGGCTGGGCGACCTCAACTGGGCGACCCTGACCCGCTCGGAGCGCGCGGTCAGCGCGCTCCAGCCGGGCGACGAGATCAGCATCAAGAGCCAGGCCGGCCGAATCCAGGGCGACTACGCCGCCCTCCGCGACGGAGAGCTCGTCGTGCGCCTGCGCAGCGAACGCGAGCTGAGCTTCCCCTACTCCGAGATCGTGAGCTGCTGGCTGCTCTACCCCTGGGCTGGGTTCCTCGCCGGCGCCGACTTCCGCGTCGCCAGCCGCTCGGGGAACGTCTACGAAGGGCACTGCCTCAAGGTGACCGACGACGCCTGCCGCGTCCGCCTCGACAGCGGCAAGGAGTTCGACATGCGCTTCGCGCGCCTCGACCTCGAGAGCGTCCTCCTGCGGGTGACCCTGAGCCGCGAGCTGCTGCGCGCCGAGGAGGAGCACGCCGCCGCCCGCTCGCGCCTGGAGGAGCAAGCCGAGCAGCTGCGGCGCGTGGCGCAGACCTTCTACCGCACCTTCGCCGCCCAGGGCTTCCCGCCCGTGCTCGAGCCGCTCGGGCTGCGCATCCAGCAGCTGTCGACGCTCAAGACCTGCCTCCGTGAACACCAGGAGCTGCTCCGCAAGGCAGCAGGGCGCATGCTCTGAGCGCCCTGGTCGCGGGCCCCGGCAGCAGCCTCCGGGTGTGGACCTTCAAGAACCCGAGCACCGTCCTGGCCCGGTTCGCCCACGACCTGTGCTTCGAGGTCCGTCGCTTCTCGCTGCAGGTGCGCGAAGCCGAGGGAGGGGAATTCGAGGTCACCCTCCGCGCCGACCCGCTGGAGCTCCAGCTCCTCGGCAGCGTCGCCACGGACGGTCAGCTCAGCCCGATCAAGCCGCGCGATCAGCTCGAGATCGAGCGCACCGCGCGCGACACGGTGCTCGAGGCGCGACGCTATCCAGAGGTCGTGTTCCGCGGCGAGGGGAGCTGGGAGGTCCTCACGGGGACCCTCGAACTCCACGGCGCCAAGCAGGCCCTGACCTTGCGCAGCGAGCGCGACGGCGAACGCTGCGCGGGGCAGGTCGAGTTCGCCCCGAGCCGCTTCGGGATCCAGCCCTACCGCGCCTTCCTCGGGGCGCTCAAGCTCGACGATCGTGTGCGGGTGAGCTGGGACCTGCGCGTGATCTCCGCGTGACCAGCGCCCCCCGGGCTTGGGTGCGCGTTTCGCGCTAGACTCGGACTGCGGAGGGTTGGTGCAGCTCGGCAACTACCAGGTCCTGGGCGAGGTCTCGCGCGGCAGCATGGGCGTGATCTACAAGGCCCACGACCGGGCCCTCGACCGGACCGTGGCGATCAAGGTCATGAGCACCGGGGGCGGTGAGTTCGCCCACGAAGACCTCGCGCGCTTTCGCCGCGAAGCCCACGCCATGGCCCGGATCCGGCACCCGAACGTGGTCGGGATCCACGGCGCCGGGGTGGCCAACGGGGCGCCCTACATCGTGCTCGACTTCGTCGAGGGGGAGAGCCTGGCCGATCGCCTGCGCCGGGGCCCGCTCAAGCCGCGCCACGCCGCCAAGCTCGTGCGTGACCTCGCCGCGGCGCTCGAGGTCGCGCACGACGAAGGCGTCCTGCACCGCGACCTGAAGCCGGCCAACGTGCTCATCGACCGCAAGGGCAAGGTCCTGCTCACCGACTTCGGCCTCGCGAAGAACATCTACGAAGGGGACCCGCTGACCCTCAGCGAAATGGTCCTCGGCACCCCGGCCTACATGAGCCCCGAGCAGGCCATGGGCGCGGTGGACCGAATCTGCCCGCAGAGCGACGTCTACGGCCTCGGCGCGATCCTCTACGCGCTGCTCACCGGGGACCCGCCGATCAAGGGCACCGTGGTCACCGAGGTCCTCGAGCGCGTGATCCACGAGCTCCCTTCGCCTCCGACCGCGCTGAAGAAGGACCTCGACCCCGAGCTCGAGGCGATCGTGCTGCGCTGCCTCAGCAAGGAGCCGCTCGACCGCTTCCCGACCATGCGCGAGCTCAAGGAGGCGCTCCAGCGCTACCTCTCGCCAGCTCCCCGGGGGCCCCGGAGTTCGGCGCTGCTGGCCTCCACCGCCTTCGGCTCGCTGCTCGGGTTCGCCCTCGGCGTCGGCGCGACCCTCGCCCTGTGGAGCGGCCCCCGCCCCGGTCCTGGGCCCGCAGACCCCGCCAACGGAACCCCGAGCGACGTCGTCGCCGACCCTCCACACGAGCGGCCCGGCGAGCCCGCGGACCCCGCGCGGCCGGAGCGCCCCCCGGTCGAGCGTCCTCCCGCGGACCCTCCGTCGTCCCCCGACGGCCCCCAGCCCGCTCCCCCGGAGGTCCGCGACCTCGCGCTCTACGAGCTCCAGCTCGCGGTCTCGAGGGTCGCCTTCGACCTCCCGACCGGGCCACCCGACCCGCTCTTCGGCCTCCCCGTCGGCGAGTCTCAAGCCGAGCTGCTCAAGCAACGCCTGGACGAAACGGTCAGGGGCCTCAACGAGCGAGAGGCGCGCAAGATCGTCGACGGGCTCCTCAAGGGCCACGAACCCTGGCAGGTGCGGCTCGCGCTGCGCGGCCTGGCCCAGCTGGGCGACGTGTTCCGCTGCGCGACCGTGCTCGACGCGCTCCGCGATCGCGACTCGGTCGTCCCCTCCTTCAGCGGCGAGGACGCGCTGGCCAAGGTCCTGCGCGAGCAGCCTGGGGCGCCCGTGGAGACGAAGTTCTTCGCCCTGCAGGGGGGCTATTGGGAGCTCGACCAGGGCAGGATCCGCGGCGGAGGCAAGGCCCTCGGCCCGCAGGACACGGCGACCTTGCTCGAGCGGGGCTCGGAGCGGCCCACCGGACAATTCCGCCTCTCGACCACCCTCGACCTCGAGCAGCTCAAGCTCAACGACGCGGCCGGCCTGGTGTTCGCCGTGCAAGGCTCGACCACCTACTGGACGCTCTACGTAAAGCGTGAGAGCCCAGGACAGCTCGCGGTGCGGGTCGGTTCGCTGAAGAAGAACAAGCCGGACATGCACACCCTCGGCGTCGTGCCCTACGCGCCCCGGCTCGAGCTCCAGCTCGAGCTCAGCGCCTCCAGGTTGAAGATCACCGCGGGCGAGGCGAGCTACACCCACCCGTTGCCCGAGCCCGTCGCCCAGGGCTACCGCGGGCTGTTCAAGCTCGGCACCTCGGTGGTCACCTACAGCCAACCCTTCTACGAGCCACGCTGACGCCTACCCCGCCGCCGCGGTCACCTGCTTCGTTCCCTTCTCCACGCCGCTCTTCATGAGGGCGTTGGCCAGCCAAGGAATCATGCAGCGCGGAAGGAAGCGCATCACGGTGACCGCGAGCACGTTCAGCCAGCCGGTGACCACCGTCCGCCGTCCGCGGAGCATCTTCTTCACGCTGATCCGTGCGCAGCGCGACGCGCTCATCATCGCCAGGGAGCTCCCTGGCTTGAGCACCTGGTTGGCGTGCTCGAGGAACTCGGTGCGCGTCCCGCCAGGGCAGATCGCGATCGCGCGCACGCCGCTGCCCTTGAGCTCGAAGTCGAGGGCTTCGGTGAAGTTGCGCACGTAGGCCTTGCCCGCGGTGTAGACCGCGAAGTCGGGGCAGGCCATGTAGGCCCCCGTCGAGGCGATGTTCATGATCCGCCCCCGGCCCCGGGCGACCATCGCCTCGGCGAACAGCCGGGTCAGGTGCGTGAGCGCGCGGACGTTCAGCTCCAGCATGCCGTCGAGCTCCTCCCAGGTGCTGCCGAGGACGGCCTCGTAGGCTCCGAAGCCCGCGTTGTTCACCAGGACGTCGACGGGCCGTCCGGCCTGCTCGGTGGCCGCGAAGAGCCTCGCGCGGGCGTCCGCGTCCATCAGGTCGGCGGCCTCGACCGCGACGTCGACCCCGTGAGCCGTGGAGAGCTCCTCCGCCAGCGCTTCGAGGCGCTCCTTGCGCCGCGCGACCAGCACGAGGTCTGCGCCATGCCGCGCCAACTCCCGGGCGAGCTCGGCGCCGATCCCGCTGCTCGCTCCCGTCACCAGCGCCCGCTGGCCGCTCAGCTTGCCCTTGCCCATGGATCGCCCCCTCGCTCAGGAGCCTACTCCACGGACCCCGGCCCTGCATTCACGCTCGGCGCCGCGGCAGGCCCCTTGACCGGGTCGCCCAGCTTCAGGACACTCTGCGCGTGAAGAGGTGCAGCGTGGCCCCCGACTCCCTGACGAACGCGGTCCAGGACCTGGCCGAGCAGAAGGCCGAGCACCGCGACCTGGTCCGCCAGATCGCCGCCGACCCCGGCATGAGCCCGCTGCTGCGGGAGACCCTGCTCGCGCATATCTACGAGGAGGAGACCGAGAAGGTCGAGGCTCTGCGAGGCCTCCTCGAATCCACGCCGACCCCTGCTCAGAGCCCAGCGCGCCCCGCGGGCTTGACCGTGGGCTCGCTCCGCGCGCAGCCCGCCGACGGCGGCGACCCGCTACGCGTGGGCAGCCTTCGCCCCTAGACGCCTCCACCACGCCCTTCAAGACGAAGCAGGACCGCATGCCCAGCTCCTCCACCAACCCCCTCTCTCCCGAGCAGTTCGCCCACGTGCAGGCGGAGGTCGTGCGCGAAGCGCGCAGGACCCTCGTCGCCCGCCGCTTCATTGGGCTGTTTGGGCCCCTCGGGGCCGGGATCGAGAGCGTGAGCCTCGAGCGCTTCGGGCCCGACAAGAACGCCGAGCTCGACCTGATCGGACGGGAAGACCCCGACCCGATCGTGCCCCTCGAAGAGACCTACATCAGGATCCCGATCCTGTTCAAGGACTTCGTCATGCACTGGCGGGACGTGGAGCTCTCGCAGAAGCTCGGCGCGCCCCTCGACGCCAGCCGCGCGATCCGCGCGGCGCACTTCGTGGCCGACCGCGAAGACGAGCTGATCTTCAACGGCGACGAGGGCCGCCAGATCAGCGGCTTGCTCAACGCCGAGGGCCGCAACACGATCAAGCGCGGAGACTGGGGGCAATACGGTCAGGCGTACCAGGACGTGGTCGCCGCGACCGAGCTCCTGCTCGAACACAATCACCACCGCCCCTTCGCGCTCGCCGTCTCAGCGCGCGACTACGCGCGCCTGGTGCGCCAGCGGGAGGGGCAGTTCGCCCCGGAGCTCGACGCGATCCTGCGCCTCTGCGACGACGGGGTCTACACCTCGCCCGCGATCCCCGACGGCAAGTCGGTCCTCGTCTCCACCGGCGACCAAAACTTCGACATCGCGCTCGCCGAAGACCTCTCGATCGCCTTCCTCGGCGAGCGCGACATGGACTACCCGTTCCGCGTCTACGAGTGCCTCGTCCTGCGGATCAAGCGTCCGCTCGCGATCTGTACGATCGAGTAGCCCGAGGGTGGGTCAGCGCCCGCTCGCGACCAGGATCAGCACCCGGCCTGCGTCGAGGCTGCTCACGTGGACCGCGACGCCTGCGTCGAGCCGCAAGGACCCGTTCAAGGCCACGGTGCACAGCGGCTGACCGTCCTGAGCGACCTGGGCGCTGAAGCCCGCCTCGAGCGCGTCGCCTTCGAGGCGCGCGGTCAGCGAGAGGTTCGAGAGGACGAGCCCCTCGCCGAGCGTGTGCTGCTGCTCGCTGAGGCGGCTGTCGCGCGTCGAGACGACCCAACGCTCGGCGTGCCAGAGCTGCTGCACACGCTCCTCCCCTGCCGCGACGAGCAGGGCGCTCAGGACCTCGGCCGGCCGCTTGCCAGCGGAGAGCTCGTCCCACGCCTCGAGCGGCAGGGCGAACAAAGAGACGTCGATCGCCTTGCGCGGGGCGGGGGTCACGGGCGCCGCGACCCGCACGTCGAGCTCGGCGACGACCTTGCTGGCCATCAGCAACCAGGGCTCCGATCCGCGCAGGAGCAGCTGGTTGCTGCGTGGGACGGCCGTGATCGTGGCTTGCGGCGCGTCCGCCCGCTCACCCTTGCCCTGGAGCATGGACTCCAGGTGCTGCGCGACCTCGCTGACCGGGGCGTATTGGACCTGGATCAAACGCACGCCGGCCGCCGCTTCGCTGGGGGTGCCGAGCTCCTCTGCCAGGCGCAGGTAGTAGGCGACCCGCTCCGCGGGGCCAGTCAACACGACCCGCCCGGGGAGCCAGGTCAGGGCAACGTCCTGGTGCTGGTCGGCCTTTCGCACCTGGACCAGCGACTGCCCCAGGCGTTCGTCGCCGCCGAGCGCCAGGACCGTCGTCACCAACTCGGTGGGCACGGCGAGCTCCGTCCCCGGCGCCACCACGCGCGGGATCGCGGGCCAATGGTTGGGTCGGTCCGCGGGCCCCGCGTAGAGGCCGTCTCCGGCGGAGACCAGGCTCACCCCGTGGGTGCGCAGGAGGCCGCTCAAGGCGCGGCGGTCGAGGGTGCAGCCCTCGAGGAAGCGGATCGGGAGCTCCTTGATCTGGGCGTCGACCCGCAGCGTGAGGTGGTTCGGGGTGGCGTAGCGCTCGAGCAGCTCACCGACCTGGAGCTCCAGGGGCTGGTCGCTGACGTCGATGCGGAGGCCCTCTCCCGCGAGGGCTACGGAGCAGGTGAGCAGCCACAGCGTGGCGGCGTGAGACAGGTTCATGGTCGGCTTCCTTCGTGGGTTTTGGCGCGTCGCCGAGTCAGAGGACGCCGCGCCTGCTCCAACAAGAACGCCCCAGCGGCGGCGGGGTTCAGCGCGGAATCCAGCTCGGGTGCCGTGGTCCCGTCGACGCGGACTGCGGGTAGGATGCTCGCGAAGGAGGACCCGTGCGCTGGACCCCAGGACTCGTGCTCGCCCTGGCCGCCCTGGCCGAAGCTGGCGACCCCCCGACTTACCACGAGCAGGTCGCGTTGATCCTGCAGGAGCGCTGCCAGGTGTGCCACCGCGCGGGCGGGGTCGGTCCCTTCCCCCTGGAGTCCTACGACGACGCCGCGGGCTGGGCTGCGATGCTCGGCGAGGTGGTCGAGTCGCGCCGCATGCCGCCCTGGCACGCGGACCCTCAGGTCGGCGAGTTCGAGAACAGTCGCCGACTGAGCGAGGCCGAGCGCGAGACCCTCCTGGCCTGGGTTCGCGGCGGAACCCCAGCGGGGGACCCCGCCCAGACCCCCGCGCCCCGCACCTGGCCCGAAGGCTGGACCCTCGGCGAGCCAGACGTGGTGCTCGACGCCGCCGCCGCCGACGTGCCAGCGACCGGGGTGGTCGAATACGTCTACAGCGAGGTCACCCCGGACCTCGGCGAAGACAAGTGGGTCACAGGGATCGAGGTCAAGGTCGGGGCGCGCGAGGTCGTGCACCACGTGCTGGTCTTCCTCAAGTTCCCCGACGGCACGCATCCGCGACTCAAGGGCGGCCTCAAGGGCTACTTCGCGAGCGCGCTGCCCGGGGACATGGTCGCCATGCTCCCGCCGGGCACCGCGAAGCGCGTCCCCCGCGGCACGACCTTCGTGTTCCAAGTGCACTACGCCCCCAACGGAAAGGCCCAACACGACCAGACGCAGCTCGGGCTGCACTTCGGCGACCCCCAGGCGGTCGAGCGCGAGGCGCAGACCGTGGCGCTGTTCAACACCGAGCTGCGCCTGCCGCCCGGCGCGGCCGATTACGTCGCCCGCGCGCGCTATCGCTTCAAGGAGGACGTCTACCTCTACGGGTTGACGCCGCACCTCCACCTGCGAGGCAAGAGCTTCGACTACGTGCTGATCAAGCCCGACGGCAGCACGCAGGAGGTCCTGCGGATCCCGGCCTACGACTTCAACTGGCAGACGACCTATCGCCTGCGCGAGCCGCTCTTGATCGAGAAGGGCTCGAAGATGCTCGGGATCGCGCACTACGACAACTCGCCCGACAACCCCGCCAACCCCGACCCCAGCGCCACCGTGCGCTTCGGCGAGCAGACCTTCGACGAGATGATGATCGGCTACATGGACGTCTACCCCGTCGCGGGCGGACGCGGCGGCCAGCGGTGACCCGCCGGCTGATCGCGGGGGTGGCGGCCTGCGCCCTCGGGCTCGGGGGCGGGTGCGGCGCCGCCGCCGACCCTGCCCCCGAACCCGCCGCGCGCCTCGAGGCGGAGCCTCCCGCCGTCGCCGAGCCTCTGCCCGACCTGGCGCTGACCCTGGCGGACGGGGAGCGCAGCTCGCTCCGAGCGCAGCTCGGCGAGGGTCGGGCGCTGGTGATCGCCTACACCTCCCTCGCTTGCCCCGTGAGCCGGCTCTACGCCCCGAGCTGGGAGGCGCTGCGCGCGGGCTGGGCCGAGCAGGGGGTGGCGCTGCTCCTGGTCGACCCCATGCAGGTCGACGACGACGCGGAGGTCTGCGCCGCGGCCGAGGAGCTGGGCTGGCGCGCGCCCGTCGCCCGCGACCCCTCGGGCGCGCTGACCGAGGCCCTGGACGCGCGGCGCACGACCGACGTGTTCCTGGTCGACGCGGCGCTCAGGGTGCGCTACCGCGGCGCCCGCGACGACCAGTACGGAATCGGGACTCGCCTGGCTGCACCCCGACGGCGATACCTCGAAGACGCCCTCGCCGCGCTCCTCGCCGGGCGGCCGATCGAGGTCGCGGCGACCGAAGCCCCAGGGTGAAAGCTCAACCGCTGAGGGCGCGGTCCGCGCCCGACCTCCACCGCTTCAACGCCGCCGAGCGCGCCGTGATCGAGCGACACCGCACGCCGTATCAGGTCCAGCAGTTCCTCAACGCGCTGCCCTACAACGCAGAGCCCGACGGAGACACCCTGCGCTCGTTCCGCGGTGTGATCGAGCGCGGCACCGCCCACTGCCTGGAGGCCGCGCTCACCGCCGCGGTGATCCTCGAACACCACGGCTACCCGCCGCTGCTCCTCGACCTCGCCTCCCAGGACGGCCTCGACCACGTGCTGTTCCTCTACCGCAAGGGAAGGCGCTGGGGCACCGTCTCCCGCTCCCGTGACCCAGGCCTCCACGGGCGCAAGCCGGTGTTCTCGAGCTTGCGCGCGCTGGTGGACAGCTACTTCGAGCCCTACATCGACTGCAGCGGGCGGATCCTGGGCTACGGCGTGGCCGACCTCCAGGACCTCGACCCCTACCCCTGGCGCTCGAGCGTCAAGAACGTGTGGCGGGTCGAGCGCTTCCTGATCGAGCTGCCCCACACTCCCTTCCACGGGTCCGATCGGCGCTACGCGCGCTGGCACAGCCGCTACCTGGCTTACCGCCGACGCTTCCCCGAGCGCAAGCCGATCTACTACCCCGGCCGTCGCGCCTGGACCGCGGGGTATCCAAAGCGTTAGCGACACGCTCCGCGGGCGAGGGCCCCGCCGAGGAGCCGCTCGCTACTGGATCTCGAAGACCTCGATCTCGAACACGAGGTCGGCCTTGGGGGGGATCGTGGGCGGGCGCCCGCCTTCGCCGTAGGCGAGCTGCCAGGGAATGTAGAGCTTGCGCTTGCCCCCGACCTTCATGCCCGGGACGCCGCGCACCCACCCCGGGATCACGCTCCCGTCTCGCAGCGGGAACGCGACCTTCTTCCCGTCGTCGATCGAGCTCCAGAACTTGGCGCCGTCGGTGAAGGTGCCGGTGGCGTGAGTCAGCACCGTCGCCCCCGGCTCGACCTCGGGGCCGGTGCCCAGGACCAGCTCCTGGTAGCGCAGCCCGTCGCCGAGCTCGATCCAGTCGTCCTTCCCGGGCCCGGCGGGCGCGGGTTGGGCGGGGTCCGCGCCGGTCTCGTCAGGCTGCGGGCAGCCCAGCAGGCAGAGCAATCCAAGGACCAAGACGAGTCTCAGCACGGGGCACCTCCAGTGTGCGCAGGCAGCATCCTACTCCGCCCGCAGGATCCACAGCCGAGCGGTTGGGCGGTGGACGACCCCGGTGGGGGTGACCTCCAGCCCAGAGTTGGCCTTCCAGCGCGCCTCGCAGCGCGCCAGCGCCTCGGGGCCGGCGCGGCGAAGCAGGGTCTGGAGCGAGCAGGCGTCGACCAGGCGCCGCCAGGCCTCCTCGACGTCACGGTGCTCGATCGAGTGCACCACGTCCTGGCTGCGCTCGAGGCGCCACCCCAGCGCCCCGAGCTCCGCTGCGAGGGGCGTCTCCCAGGCGGGGCGAGGCT
This sequence comes from Planctomycetota bacterium, assembly GCA_020425635.1. Classification (GTDB taxonomy): domain Bacteria; phylum Planctomycetota; class J058; order J058; family J058; genus JAGQRJ01. The sequence continues at coordinate 12,435 of JAGQRJ010000798.1, forward strand.
CCCCGGTGGCGGCCTCGATCGCCGCCCCGAGCTGCCCCCAGGCGCCATCGAGCTGACGCGGCCAGAACAGCACCCGCGCCTCGGCGCCGGGGATCGACGCGCGCCGCCAATCGGCCAGGGCCCCCGCGCGGTCGGGGAGGAGCTGCAGCACGAAGCACGACACGAGCCCGCCCACGCCGCTCACGTGCTGGCTGACCTCGCGCGCGGTGGCGCTGCGTGCGTAGAGGTTCTTCGGCAGCTCACGCGCGGTGAGCAGCTGCAGCATGCGCTCAGCGGGCTCGAGCGCCCACACCTCGCGGTCGCCGAAGCGCTCGGCGAGGAGCAGCGCCTCGTCGCCCGGGCCAGCCCCCGGGACGGCCAGCGGCCCGGGGGGCGGGGCGAAGTCTGCGAGCGCCTCGGCCACGAAGGGCGCGAAGCGGGGGCTCCAGTAGTCGGCGTAGGCCGGGGCCACGTAGTCCCAGGCGGTGACCAGGTCGGGCTCTTGCGGGGTCTCGTCGCTGCTCATTCGACCCGCAACGACTCTACGGGGTCGAGCCTCGCCGCGCGCGCCGCGGGGTAGATCCCCGCGACCGCTGCCACGAAGGTGGCGATCCCGATCGCCCCCAGGATCAACCAGCTGCTCAGCTGGAAGAACGCGTAGGACTCTCCCCCGAGCTGCTCCTTGAAGAAGAAGGCGGCGGCGGCGTTGAGCACCGCGCCGATCAACCAGCCGCCCCCGACGCCCATCAGTCCGCCGCCGAAGCCAATGGTGCAGGCCTCGGCCAGGAACAACCGGCGCACGTCGCGGTTGCGCGCGCCCAGGGCCTTGAGCACCCCGATCTCTCGCGTGCGCTCGATCACGGCCATGACCATGGTGTTCGCGATCCCGAAGATCGCGACCACGAGCCCGATGCTCCCGAAGAACCCGAGGATCAGCTTGACCACCACGAAGAAGATCCCGATCACCTGCAGGATGTCGTTGATCGTGATCGTCGCGAAGCCGAGCTTCTTGATCTCCCCGTTGATGGCTTCGATCTTGGTCACGTCCCCGACCTTGACCACCACGACCGGGTAGGTCCCCTCCTCGGCGTCGTCCTCCTTGGGGCCGCCCCCAAAGCCGAAGGGGAAACGCTTGGAGAGCTTGGTCACGGTCTCATGGGGCGCGTGGGCCACCGCCCCGCCGCGGTTGAAGCGGTCCGAGTCGTAGACCCCGAGCACGTGCAGGGTCTCGGTCTCGAGGTCCGTGGGTCGGACCAGCCTCCGCTCGGGCTTCCCGTCGGGGCCGAGCTCCTCGGTCTCCTCGGACTTGTATTTGAAGAAGGCGCGCAGCTCGCTGACCAACACCTCCTTGCCGACCACCCACTCGGGGTCGAGGCCGATGTCCTCGACCAGCCCCGAGGGCAGCACGCACACGTTGCCCGTGACCTCTGCGTCCCAATAGCTCCCCGAGACGAGCGCGTCCTGATAGCTCTCGGTGAGCGCCTTGGTAGGGATCCCCTCCAGCTGCAGGTTCGTGACCCGCTCGGCGACCTCGGCGGTGAGGTTCGCCATCGCCGCAGGGTAGGCGACCAGCACGCCGTCGATCTGGTTGAAGCTCGCGATCGCCTCGTCGTTGAGGGGCGGCCCGGTGTCCTCCGGCGCGACGCCGGAGCTGCGCCGCCCCATGAACTTCGCGCGCTGTGAGCGGGAGAGCACGTTGATCCGGGTCACCAGCTCCTCGGACTTGAGGTTCTGGGTCGCGACGTCCTGCAGCCCGATCGCCAGGGAGAGCAGGGTCACCAGGGCGCCGATGCCCACGGCCACGCCGCCCATGGTGAGGAAGGTGCGCAGCTTGTGGCGCTTGAGGTTCGCGCGGGCGTAGCCCATGACGTCGCCCAGCTTCATGCGCCCGGCTCCTCGCCCGCGGGAGCAGGACCCGGGTTGACGGTCGGGCTGGGGGGCGGCGCCACGGCAGGCGCGTCCGGTCCGTCGAGCCGCAGGTCCTCTTCGAGCTTGCCGTCGGCCAGGATCAGCAGGCGCTTGCTGTAACGGTTGGCCTGCTCGCGGTCGTGGGTCACGAGGATCACGGTGCGCCCCTCCCGGTTGAGCGCGGTGAGCATGCCCATGATCTCGTCGGCGGTCTTGGAGTCGAGGTTTCCCGTTGGCTCATCGCAGAGCAGCAGGTGCGGCTCGTTGACCAGCGCGCGCGCGATCGCGACCCGCTGGCGCTCGCCGCCGCTGAGTTCGGTCGGCTTGTGCCCCATGCGCTTGGCCAGGCCGACCTTCTCGAGCAGCTTCGTCGCGCGCTCGCTGCGCTCGGCCTTCGAGACCCCCTGCAGCGCCAGCGGCAGGGCCACGTTCTCGAGCGAGGTCAGGTGGGGAATCAGGTTGAACGACTGGAACACGAAGCCCACGACCTCGCGTCGGTAGGCCGCGAGCTTGTCCGAGCTGCTGGTCGAGAGGACGGCCCCCTCGACCTTCACGTGCCCCGAGGTCGGGCGGTCGAGGCCGCCGAGGATGTTCAGCAGCGTCGACTTGCCGCTGCCCGAACGCCCGATCACGCCCACGAAGGAGCCCGACTCGATCTCGAAGGACACCCCGTCGAGGGCGCGGACCTCCGCGTCACCAAACCGATAGGATCGCCGCACGTCGACGAGTTCCAACAACGCCACGCGTCCCCCCTCGCAGGCGAAAACTCTATCACGGGCCCGCTGCGGCGGGCCGCTCAATGCTCGCCAGGCCCTGGAGCAACCACTTCGGCGCGCCGACTCCCACCGCGCGGGTCCCCGCGCGGCGCCCCTCGAGCCCCACGTGAACCACGAAGCCGCTGGCATTTCGCCGGTGAGGCGGGAGAATTCGCCCATGAACGCACCGCCTCCCCTCAACGGCATGTGGCACGTCGCCTTGAACGTGCGCGACGTCGACCGCGCCGTAGCCTTCTACCGTGACGTGGTCGGCCTCGAGATCGAGTGGCAGCCCGACCCAGACAACGTCTACCTCACGTCGGGCCGAGACAACGTCGCGCTGCACAAGGGCGAGGGCGACCCGGGACGCCTCGACCACATCGGCTTCGTCGTGCCCACCCCCGACGCCGTCGATCGTTGGGCCGAGTGGCTGACCGCCAAGGGCTTCACCCCCGAGAAGGCGCCCAAGACCCACCGCGACGGGGCGCGCTCACTCTACGTGCGCGACCCCGAAGGCACGCTCGTCCAGTTCATCCACCATCCCCCAATCAGCCGACCGGAGCTCGCATGAACGCCACGACCCCGCTCTGCGCCCTGAGCGCCGCGCTGCTCGCAGTCACGGTCGCGGGCTGCAGCAAGGACAACCTCGTCGTCGCCTCCTGGGCCGACGAGGCGCGAGGGGTCAGCATGCCCCAGGTCCCCAAGGAGGACGACCCGGGCCAGGTGTACGCCGACTACGAGCAGGAAGGGGAGTCCGACCGCGACGAGCTCGCGGACCTCAGCTACGAGGAGCACCTGGGCGAGGTCCGTGTGAGGCTGCCCGCGGGGCAGTTCGAGCTCGTGGAGCCGATCTACCTGGAGGCAGAGTCCTTCGTCCTCGAAGGCGACGGCAGCCACACCACCCAGCTCTTGCTCGACAGCGAGGCGCTGACCACGATCCTGATCAAGGGCGCCAAGACGGTGACCGTGCGCAACCTGACCCTGGTAGGGCTCTCGGGCGGCGGCTTCAAGCTGCGCGAGTGCGGGGAGGTCCTCCTCGAGAACGTGAACGTCGTCGGGGCCCGCTGGGGCTTCGACATCGACGAGGCGCAGACCACGGTGCGTGAGTGCGTGTTCGCCGGGTGCCAGGAGGGGATCAACCAGGACAACGGAGCGCTGCGCGTGAGCGACACCTGCTTCGCGCGCAGCTGGCAGGCGCTGCGCGGGCGCGCGACCCTCGAGCTCGAGGCCTGCGCCTTCGTCGAGAATCAGTCGGCGGTCGACATGCGGCTGAACTCGCGCTCGCGGGTCCTGAGCTGCCTGTTTGCCGGCGAGCGCCAGGACCTCGCCTGGACCGGCAAGCCCGGCGAGGCGCGCGACAACCTGGCCAACCTCAGGGACGTCGGCGGGCGCCTGGGCAAGCGGACCAACCTCCCGATCAACCACTACCGGGAGTTCCCCGCAGACCTCGCCCACGGCATGCCCCTGGGCTTCGACCTCGCCCGCGTGCACCTCGCCCTCCAGCGCTGGGAGCTCCGCGGAGACCGGGATCCCCAGCGGGCCCTGAAGGACTTTCGCGAAGACCAGGCCCGCCGCTACGGGATCGCCTGCCAGCAGGCGCTGGCCGCCGAAGAGCTCGAGAAGGGCAAGCGCGCCGCGCGGCTCGGGCTGGCCTACTGGGGGTCGCAACCCCTGGAGGACGCCCCCGAAGAGCTGCTCAACGTCGCGGAGCTCGGCCGCGCGGATTGAGGCTTGAATTCGGGGTATTCTTGTCCTATTGTCCTCGGCGACCGGGAAGTCCCCTAAGCGGTTCACTTTCTGTCGGTTGTGAGTTGGAAGCGGAGCGCTTCCCCGGACAGGACCCTTGATAGAGACCTAGTTTGGTCCTATATTCCCCTCAGGGGTAGACCCCAGGTAACGCCGTGCTTCAACTCACCAAACGCCTCGACTACGCGCTGATCGCGCTCACGCACCTCGCGGTGCATCCCGAGGTGCGGGTGAGCGCGCGGGATCTGGCCGAGGTCTACCAGATGCCGATCACCCTCCTGGCCAACGTGCTCAAGGCCTTGGCACGGGGCGAGGTTCTCGCGTCGACGCGAGGCACCAAGGGCGGCTACCAGCTGGCGCTCCCCCCGGAGCAGCTCCCGGTGGGCCGGATCGTCGAGCTGATCGAGGGTCCCCTGCGCCTGGCCGAGTGCATCGGCCACGGCGCTCAGGACACGGCCGGCTGCTGCGTCTCGGACACGTGCCCGGTCAAGCGCAGCGTGTTCAAGCTGCACGTGAGGATTCGCGACGTGCTCTACGGCATGACGGTCGCCGAGTTGGCGGCTGGTGCACAGCAGCCGGGGTCGGCGCTGCCGGTCGCCCGCTCGGAGCCCGCAGATTGTCTGAGCCAGAGGTAACGCCATGACGCTCAAGAAGCCCGTCTACCTGGACAACAACGCCACCACCCCGATGGACCCTCGGGTGCTCGAGGCGATGACCCCCTACTTCCTCGAGAAGTTCGGCAACGCCGCGAGCCGCAATCACGCCTACGGCTGGGTGGCCGAGAAGGCCGTAGACCTCGCGCGCGAGCAGGTCGCCAAGCTGATCGGCGCGAGCGCCAAGGAGATCGTGTTCACCTCGGGCGCCACCGAGAGCGACAACATCGCGCTCAAGGGCGCGATCGAGATGTACAAGACCAAGGGCAAGCACCTGATCACGCTCGAGACCGAGCACAAGGCCGTGATCGACACCTGCAAGTACCTCGAGCGCATCGGAGCCGCGGAGGTGACCTACCTCAAGCCGCAGCCCGACGGCCTCGTGGACCTCGCAGAGCTCGAGGCCACGATCCGCGACGACACCGTGATGGTCGCGATCATGGCCGCCAACAACGAGATCGGCGTGATCCAGCCCCTGGCCGAGATCGGCGCCCTGTGTCACGCGAAGAAGGTGCTGTTCTTCACCGACGCCGCCCAGGCGGTCGGCAAGATCCCCATGGACGTCGAGGCGATGAACATCGACGTGCTCGCGATCTCGGGGCACAAGGTCTATGGCCCCAAGGGGATCGGCGCGCTCTACGTGCGCCGCCGCAAGCCTCGCGTGCGGCTCGCCCCGCTGGTCCACGGCGGCGGTCACGAGCGCGGCATGCGCTCGGGGACCCTCGACGTGCCCTCGATCGTCGGGCTCGGCAAGGCCTGCGAGGTCGCCGGCGAGGAGCTGGAGGCAGAGTCCGCGCGCCTGACCAAGCTCCGCGACCGCCTCTGGAACGGGCTCAAGGCCGAGCTCGACTTCATCTACCTCAACGGCCACGAGACCAAGCGCCTGCCCAACAACCTCAACGTGAGCTTCGCCCACGTCGAGGGCGAGGGCCTGATGATGGCGATGAAGGACCTCGCGGTCTCCAGCGGCTCGGCCTGCACCTCGGCCAGCCTCGAGCCGAGCTACGTGCTCAAGGCCCTGGGCGTCGGCGACGAGCTCGCCCACACCTCGATCCGCTACGGCCTCGGCCGCTTCACCACCGAGGAGGAGGTCGACTTCGCGATCGCGCAGTCGGTGCAAGCGGTGAAGCGCCTGCGCGAGATGAGCCCCCTCTACGAGATGGCCAAGGAAGGGATCGACCTGAGCACGATCCAATGGTCCGTTCACTAACCCACCCACTCGACTGGAGATCCCCATGGCATATAGCGACAAGGTGATCGATCACTTCAACAACCCCCGCAACGTGGGCAACCTCGACAAGGACTCCGAGCAGGTCGGAACCGGGATCGTGGGCGCGCCCGAGTGCGGCGACGTCATGCGCCTGCAGATCCAGGTCAAGGACGGCGTGATCAACGACGCCAAGTTCAAGACCTTCGGCTGCGGCTCGGCGATCGCCAGCTCCTCGCTGGCGACCGAGTGGATCAAGGGCAAGACCGTCGACGAGGCCCTGCGGATCAAGAACACGGACATCGTCGAGGAGCTGAGCCTGCCCCCGGTCAAGATCCACTGCTCGGTCCTCGCCGAGGACGCGATCAAGGCCGCGATCAAGGACTTCCAGGCCAAGAACGGCGCCGCGTCCCCGACGGAGGCCGCCGCGACCTAGGTCGCAGGCGAAGGAGTCCACGATGGCGATCGAACTGAGCGAGCGCGCGGCGAACAAGGTCAAGGGGATCCTCGAGGAGCGGGGCTTGCCCCCCACCGCGGGGCTGCGCTTCGCGATCAAGGGTGGCGGGTGCTCGGGCTTCGAATACGTGGTCGACCTGGTCGAGAGCCCGCGCAAGTTCGACATGCCCGGCCGCTTCGACAAGGTCTTCGTCTCGAACGGGGCGCGGATCCTGGTCGACAAGAAGAGCCTGCTCTTCCTCGACGGGACGACGATCGACTGGGAGGAGCAGGAGTTCGGCCACTCCTTCACCTACGAGAACCCCAACGCCAAGGGCGTGTGCGGCTGCGGGACGAGCTTCTCGGTATGAACTCCATGCTCGAGCGCTCGAGGAGCGGACGGTTGGTGATCGAGGAGACGGACAATCCCGGCGACTGCAACACCTGCGGCGTGCAGCGCGAGATCCCCTACCTCTGCGAGGCCTGCGGGGTCCTGACCCGCGAGCCCGCGCGCCTCGACCACTTCGCGCGCATGGGCCTCCCGCGCACCTTCAACCTCGACCGCGAGCAGCTCGAGACCGCCTACCTCAAGCTCTCCAGGCTCCTGCACCCCGACCGTCGGGTGCGCGAGGGGGCGGCGGTGCAGACCAAGGCCATGGTGCTCAGCGCGCGCCTCAACGAGGCCTACACCACGCTCAAGGACGACATCGCCCGCGCCGAACACCTCCTGGCGCTCGCCGGCGGGCCCTCCGCCGACGACGACAAGCGAACCCCGCCGGGCTTTCTCCTCGAGCAGCTCGAGCTGCGCGAGGCCGCCGAAGAGGCGACCGACGCCGCGGCCCTCGAGGCGCTGCAGGCCAAGGTGGTCCCCGCCGCGAACGCAGCTCGGGCCCGGGTGGCCGAGCTGCTCACGGGGTCGTGCTTTCCGGACAAAGAACTCTGCGCCGCCTTGCGCCTCGAGCTCAACGCGCTGCGCTACTGGACCAGCTTGACCACGGAGCTCGAGCAAAAGCTGGCGGCTCTGTCCGCCTGAGCGTGCTCGCCGTGAGGCAGAGGACCTTATGACTGATCGCGACGACGCCCCGGTGGTGGGGATCGACCTCGGCACGACCAACAGCCTGGTCGCGCACTGGGTCGACGGAGCCCCCCAGATCGTGCGCGACGCCGGCGGGCACCCCGTCCACGTGCCCTCGGCCGTCTCCTACCTCCCCGACGGGACCTACGTCGTCGGGCAGGCCGCGGTCGAGCGCGCCGCCATGGCCCCGGCCGAGACCGTGCTCTCGGTGAAGCGCCTCATGGGGCAAGGCCTCGCGGACCTGCGCCCGGAGGTCCGCGGACACTTCGCCTGCGAGCTGGTCGAGGTCGATCGTCAGCGGGTCGACGTCAAGGTCGGCGAGGCGACCTACTCGCCGCAAGAGGTCAGCGCCCAGATCCTGGGCGAGCTGAAGCGCCGCACCGAGGCCGTGCTCGGCCCCGTGCAAGACGCGGTGATCACCGTGCCCGCCTACTTCGACGACTCCCAGCGACAAGCCACACGCACCGCAGGCAAGCTCGCCGGCTGGAACGTGCTGCGCATCATCAACGAGCCCACCGCCGCCTCGCTGGCCTACGGCCTGGGAGACAAGCACACCGACGGCGTGATCGCCGTCTACGACCTCGGCGGCGGGACCTTCGACCTCAGCCTGCTGCGGGTCCAGGCCGGGACCTTCCGCGTGCTCGCGACCTGCGGGGACACCTTCCTCGGCGGCGACGACGTCGACCGCCTGCTCGTCGACGTGGCGCTGAAGTCGCTGGCCGAGAAGGGGCTGCCCACTGCAGACCCTCGGCTCAAGGCTCGGCTGCGCGCCGCCGCCGAGCGGGCGAAGATCGCGCTGAGCACCGAAGCGACGACCGTGATGCGCCTGCGCGAGCCGACCCTCGGGGTGAACCTCGAGCTCGAGCTCAGCCGCGCGGACCTCCATACGCTCATGGACCCGCTCCTGGAGCGGACCCTCGAGCTCTGCCAACAGGCCCTGACCACCGCCGAGCTCACCGTCGAGCAGGTCGACGAGCTGGTCCTCGTCGGCGGCTCGACCCGCACGCCTTACGTCCACGAGCGCGTGGGCGCGTTCTTCGGGCGCGCCCCCCACGTGGGCCTCGACCCCGACCAGGTCGTGGCCCAGGGCGCCGCGGCCCAGGCGGGGATCCTGGCGGGACACACCTCGGACCTGCTCTTGCTCGACGTGATCCCGTTGAGCCTGGGGATCGAGACCTACGGCGGCGGGGTCACCAAGCTGATCATGGCCAACTCGGCGATCCCGACCCAGACCACCGAGGAGTATTCCACCCCCAAGGACAACGTGACCGCGATCGACCTGCACGTCTTGCAGGGCGAGCGCGAGCTGGTCGCCGACTGCCGCTCGCTGGCGCGCTTCAAGCTGCGAATCCCGCCCATGCCCGCGGGCATGCCGCAGGTCGAGGTCACCTTCCTCGTCGACGCCGACGGGATCCTGCACGTCTCGGCCCTCGAGAAGCGCTCAGGCGCCGAGGCCTCGATCGAGGTGACCCCCGTCCACGGGCTGACCGAGGAGGAGATCGACACGATCATGGCCGACTCGATCACCCACGCCCTCGAGGACGTGCGCGTGCACCAGCTGATCGACCTGCGCAACGAGTCTGCCACCGTGATCCGCGCGACGCAGCGCACCCTCAAGGCGGAGGGCGCGAAGCTGACCCCCGAGCAGCGGACCGCGATCACCGAGGCCGCGGCGACCCTCGAAGCACTCTGCAAGCACGAGGACAACCAGGCGATCAAGGCCGCCCTCGAAGAGCTCAACAAGCAAGCCGAGCCGCTGGCCGAGCTCGTGCTCAACCGCGTGGCGCAAGACAGCCTGTCGGGCAAGCGCCTGGACGAGATCGAGGTCTCCTGAACATGGGCGGCGAGAACCCGTACATCGATAAGGTCGACGTAACCCTCCCCACCAAGCCCTACCGCGTGCGCTTCTTCGGCGCGGGGGGCGAGACGACCGTCGAGGTCGACCCGCAAAACCTGCCGAGCAAGTTCGACGGGCTCACGGGCTCGCTCTTGAGCCTGGCCTCGAGCAGCGGGGTCAAGATCGACCACGCCTGCGGCGGGGTGTGCGCCTGCTCCACGTGCCACGTGATCGTGCGCGAGGGCTTCGAGAGCCTCAACGAGGCCAGCGAAGACGAGGAGGACATGCTCGACAACGCGCCTGGCCTCGAGGAGTTCTCGCGCCTGGCCTGCCAGGCGGTCCCGGACGGGAGCGTCGACCTCGTGGTCGAGGTCCCCTCCTGGAACCGCAACCTGGTCAGCGAAGACCACTGAATCTCCAGGGGGCCTCTCCGAGGCCCCCTCGACCTCGCAGCTAAGCTGCTCGGTCTCACCCCCAACGGGCCGCAGGCGCAGGCGTTCGTGGTTCGGCCTCGGTCTCGGTCTCGGTCTCGGCCTCGGCTTAGGCGTTGTCCGAAATGCCCCGTAGGGGCCGAGCTTGCCTCGGCCCGGACGTTTGCCCCAC
>JAGQRJ010000122.1 GCA_020425635.1 Planctomycetota bacterium
CGAGCCTGCGAGGCCCTGGGCGAGCGCCTCGGGGGCGCCCCGACCTTCGTCTCCGACGAACACACCATGTTCGATCTGGTGGCGATCTTGCGTGAGGCCAAGGTCCTCGTGTCTTCGCGCTACCACGCGCACGTGTGCTCCATGCCGGCCGGCGTGCCCGCGATCGGGGTCAGCATGGACGAGCGGATCGCGAACCTGCTCGCCGAGCGGGGCCAGAGCGAGCTCTGCCTGACCGTGGACGAGCCCTTCCTCGACGAGCGCCTGGGGGCGAACCTCGCCGCGCTGTGGGCCGACGGGCAGGCGGTCGGAGCGCACGCCCGGCGCGCGGTCGCCGGGCACCTGCGGCGCATGGGCGAGATGGGGATCGCCCTCGAGGACGAGGTCGTGCGCTGCTACCCCGCCTTCGCGCGCCTGCCGCGCCCGCGGGCCTGGGACGCCTACCTGCCCCCGCTGACCCCGGGCCTCGAGGCGGTCCTCGAGCAGGCCTGAGAGCCGGGGGCAGGGTTGGACCGCCGCCCCTGGAGAACGTATCGTTCCCCCCCATGACGTGGCTCGCAGACCTCCGCCAGCGTTGGCTCGACGACCCCGCGCGGGTGACCGTGGTCGAGGGCGAGGCCGAGGTGCGCGCGGGCGAGCTGCTCGAACGCGTAGGAGGCCTCGCCGCCGCCCTCCGCGCGGCCGGGGTCGAGGCTGGGTCGCGGGTGGCCCTCGTCGCCGCCAACGGCGCGGACTGGATCGCTGCGGACCTCGCGTGCCTCGGCCTGGGGGCCGTGGTGGTCCCCTTCGACCCGAAGCAAGAGGCCGCGACCACCGCGGAGCTGGCGGCTCAGGCGGGGGTCTCGGCCGTGCTCCACGACGCCCAGGGCGCGCGCGGGATCGACGCCCCCGCGCTCGCCCTGGGCGCGAGCCGGGCGCCGGCGCCCTGGTCGCTGGAGGCGGCGCCGCCGGCCGACGCCCCCGCGACGATCCTCTACACCTCTGGAACCACGGGGGTGCCCAAGGGCGCGGTGCTGACCCACGGCAACCTCGAGTTCATGCTCGACTGCGCCACCACCCGGCTGGCCGAGCTCACGGGCTTGGCCTGGGGCGAAGAGCACGCCCTGCACTACCTGCCCCTGTGCTACGCCGGCTCGCGGGTCGTCGTTCACGCAGCCCTGCGCCGGGGGGCGACCCTGACCCTGCTGGCCGACCCGCGCCAGCTCGGCGACGCGCTCCTCCGCGCCGCCCCGCACTACATGCTCAACGTACCGCTGGTCCTCGAGCGCTTTCGCGCCGCGGCGACCGACGGCGTCCAGGCCCGGGGGGCTCGCGCCGCCACGCTGCTCCAGGCGGCCGTGGCTGCGCAGACCGCTCCGCCCCGCGGGCTGCGCCGGAGGGCCCTGCGAGCCATCGCCAGCCGCACGGTGGTCCCCAAGCTCCGCGCCCGCTTCGGCCCGCGGCTCGTGGGCCTGATCTGCGGGTCGGCGCCGCTCTCGGTGGCCTGCCAGCAGTTCTACGCCGCCCTCGGGGTCCCGGTCTACCAGGGCTACGGCCTCACGGAGACCACCGCGCTCTGCACCCTCGACCGCCCCGGAGCGATCCGCCCTGGCTACGTGGGGAGCGCGCTCCCGGGGGTGGAGCTCACGGTCGACGACGAAGGCGAGGTCCTGACCCGGGGACCGCACGTGTTCGCGGGGTACTGGCAGGCCCCCGAGGCCAGCCGCGCTGCGCTGAACGAGGCGGGCTGGTTCCGCACCGGCGACCTGGGCGAGTTCGACGAGGCCGGGCGGCTGCGTGTGCTCGGGCGGCGCAACGCGGTGCTCGTGCTGCAGAGCGGGCACAACGTCCCCCCCGAACCGATCGAGGAGGCCCTGCGCGAGGCGGTCGGCGCCGGCGCTCAGGTCTGCGTGGCCGGGCACGGTCGACCCCACCTGGTGGCGGTGGTCGCCGGCGATGGCCTGCAGCGCGACGCGGTAGACACCGCGATCCGCGGCTACAACGCGGGGGTCTCCGGCCCCCGCAGGGTGCTCGGGTTTCACCTCGTGCGCGCGCCCTTCTCCGAGGCCGAGGGCACCCTGACCTCGAACCTCAAGCTCCGCCGGCGCGCGATCCACGCGCGCTACGCCCGCCAGCTCGAGGCGATCTACGCCGACGGCCCGACGGTCCCTGCGTTGGGCGGCGGCGCCGCGTGAGCGGCCTCCGTTGGCGTCCGCTCGCAGGCGGAGAGCTCGCCGGCTGCGTCGCGCTGGAGCTCGACGCGCCCCCGCTCAACGAGCTCGGCGAGGCCGCGCTGGAGGCCCTCGAGGCCTTCGTGCGCGAGGCCCTCCCCGCCTGCCGCGGGGTGCTGATCGTGAGCCAGCTCGCCCGCGGCTTCTGCGCGGGCGCGGACCTCGCGGCCCTCGCCACCGGCCTCGCCGCGGAGCCCGACGCCCCTGCGCGGGTTCGGCGCTTCCTCGAGCGGATCGGGTCGGCGTTCCGTGCCCTCGACGAGGCCCCCGTGCCCGTGGTCGGGGCCGTGCACGGCGCGGTGTTCGGCGGCGGGCTCGAGCTCGCCCTCTGCTGCGACGTGCTCGTCGCCGACCCCAGCGCGCGCTTCGGCTTCCCCGAGCTGCGCCTGGGGCTGATCCCGGGTTTCGGCGGGCTGGCCCGGCTCGGGCGAGACCTGGGGCAGGCGCGGGTCCGCGACCTGTTGCTGACCGGACGCAGCCTGAGCGCTGACGCGGCGCAGCGCGCCGGGCTCGTCGCGCACCGGGTCGCCGCGGGCCAGCACCGGCCCGTGGCCGAGCGCCTCCTCGCGCAGGCCGTGCGCCATCCTCCAGCGGCGACCGCGGCGGCCAAGCGACTGCTCAAGCCGATCTCCCCCGAGGTCCTGCAGCGCGAGATCGACACCTTCTGCGCCCTGCTCGCGGCCCCTGAGGTGCTCCGCGCGCTGACCCAGTTCGTGAACCGCAGCGACCCGCTGCCCTACGTCGCCCGCGCGAGCGAGGACCCAGCATGACCCCCGCCGACGTCACCCAGAAGGTGCTCGAGCTCGCCCGCCGCCGCTTCCCGGGGTCCGAGGCCCTCACCGCCGACGCCGACCTGTTCACGAGCTTGGGGATCGACAGCGTGCAGGCCCTGGAGCTGCTCACCGAGCTCGAGCGGACCTTCGGCGTGGAGGTCCCCGACTACGAGCTCCTCGACGTCCGCACCTTCGCGGACCTCGCCCAGCGGGTCTCTGCTCGGCTCTGAAGGAACCAAAACGAGCGCGCCGCGGCGAGGTCGCCGCGGCGCGTCGGGGTTCACTGGCTCTCGGACGCTACAGCGTGCGCTTGAAGGCCTCGAGCGGGAAGTGCTTGCCGGGGCAATCGGTGTGGCCCTTGCGCACCTGCTGGTGGCCGAAGACCCGGTCCTTGCTGATCCCGTAGCGCTTCATGAGCGTGCGGCACAGGGCGCGCAGCGACTCCATTTGTTGCGCGCTGGGCTGGCCGTGGTTGAACTCGCCGACGAGGCACACCCCGATCCCGTATTGGTTGTAGAGCTTGTTGCCCGCGTGGGCGCCGTCGATCCCTTGGCCCTGGCGCTTCCAGCGCGTGCCGACCTCGATCTCACCGGCCCCGGTGTGGGTCCCGTTGCCGATCACGAAGTGGTAGCCCAGCCCGTTCTGCCACTTCTTGGCGTGCTCGCGGCCGAAGCTGACCGCCCCGCCGGCGTCGGTGGCGCTGTGGTGGATCACGATGAACCGCCAGCGGCGCTCGCCCTTCACGCGCCAGGCAGCCGGCATGGTCGTCGGAGCCGCGGCGCTCTTGGAGGGCGCGCGTCGAGCGCTGGCAGGGACCCACTCGGTCAGGCCCGGCTCCGAGCCGTTGAACAGGCCTCGAGTGGACTGCACCCGCGCCACTGGCGCGCGGCGCACGTTCTCGGCGACGATCGCGCGTGCCTCACCGGGGAGGTAGAGCACGCCGTCTCGCCAGCGGATCGTGCTCCCCAGGGGGAAGTGTCGCCCGTTGATCACGAGGTAATCGGCGCTGGGCATGATCACCAGCTCGTTGACCCCCGACCGGTCCTTGCACACCCGCCGCCCGGTGACGAGGTCGATCGAGACCTTGAACCCGTGGGCCGCGGTGAGGTCGTAGAAGCGGACCATGTCGCGCTCCTCGGGGGTCAGCTCCGGCGGCGCCTGGGGCACACCCTGGGGAGGCGCGCTCGGCGCCGGCTTGGCCACGTGGACGGCGGCGACCGGCTGGGCCGCGGCGGGCGTCTCCAAGGTGTGCGGGTGATAGCAAGCGACGGTGGTGGCGAGCAGGAGCCCGACCAGTCCTCCCAGGTAAGTGCGATGCACGGTGAGCCCCTCTCGTTGGACCCCCAGACGGGGGGTCGGTCTGGTGGACCTATCGGCAAGGTCGGGCGCAGACTTGACGGGAGATACCGAGGCGCCGGCCGAGGTCTTCCTCCACGCCGCGAAGGTGGGCTACACTCCGCCGTGACCTCGGCGCTGCGTTTCCTCAGCGAGCATCCCCGCGCCGTGTGCGCGACTGCCCTCGCGCTCACGGTCCTCGCCGCCACCGTCGCCTGGCAGGGCCTGGGGATCAGCACGGACCGCCTCGAGCTGATCGGCCAAGACCACGCCTTCGTGCGTCACTACGAGGCGCTGCGCGAGGCCTTCCCCGACCTCGAGGCGGCGGTGGTCGTCGCGGGCTCGGACGACCCCGCGCACGCAGCGGTGGCCCTCGCGGACCTGGCTCGGCGTCTGCACGCGCACCCAGAGGCCTTCGAGGGGGTCTTCTACGGGGTCGACCCCGAGGCCTGGGTGGGCAAGGCGCTGCTCTTCCTCGACCTCGCAGAGCTCGAGCGCCTCGACCGGCAGCTCGCGGCCGAGGGGGACGCGCTCGCGGCCCTCGCGCAGCAGGGATTGGCCAAGTTCTTCCGCAGCGCCGCAGCGCGGATCGAGCGCGAGACGGCGGCAGGCGGGGCGGCCGGGGCCGGCGAGGACGAGGTCGAGGCTGGCCTCGCCTTCCTCCGCCGCCTGGTCCACGACTGCGCGCAGAGCGTGCGAGAGGGGAGCCCCTACGCGGCCCCCTGGTCGGACTGGCTGCGGGAGCGCGACGCCCTCGACGGGCGAATCGTCACCCACGACGGCCGGCTCGTGCTCCTGGTCCGCGCGCGCGCGCGGGCCGGCGAGGCCCGCGCGGCCCAGGTCGACCTCTTGCGCGCGCTGATGGGCGAGACCGAGCGCGAGGCGCCCGGGGTGCGCCTGCGGGTCACCGGGAACCCGGTGCTCGAGGTCGACGAGCTGCGCAGCTTCCGCGGCGACGCCTGGATCGCGTCCTTGCTGAGCTTCAGCGGAATCGCGCTCCTGCTCATGCTCAGCCAGCGCCGGGTGGTGCTCCCCTTGCTCCTGACGGCCACGGTGGGGGCTGCGGTCGCCTGGACCCTGGGCCTGGCCGCGCTCTGGCCAGGGCGGCTGAACCTCATCTCGGTCGCCTTCTGTGTGTTCCTCGTGAGCCTGGGCGTCGACTATGGCCTGCACGTGGTCCTGCGCTGGTGGGAGACCCAAGAGCTCAGCCAGGGGGTGCGCAACCCGCGAGCAGCAGACCTCGGGGAGACGGCGCGCGCGATCTGCGCCGGGGCCGCGACCACGGCCCTGGCGTTCCTCGCGACCCTGTTCAGCGACGTCCAGGGGATCCGCGAGTTCGGCGTGCTCGCTGCCGTGGGCACGCTGCTGTGCCTGGTGGTGAGCCTGGGGGTGCTCCCGGCCGTGTTGCGCTTGCTCCCGCTGCCCCTCGGAGTCAAGGGTCCGTCTGAGCCCCCGCTGGCCCGCTGGCTCGACCGGCGCCTGGTCCAGGCCCCGCGCGCCGTGACGGCCGGCTGCGGGTTGCTCGCGCTGGGCGGGGTGGTGTGCGCTCTGAGCGGACTGCGCTACGAAGCCAACCTGCTCGCGCTGCAGTCGAGCGAGCAAGACTCGGCGCAGCTAGCGCGCGAGGTGCTCGCCGACGACGCGGTCGCCGGAATGTTCGCTGCCTGCGTGGTCTCCGACCGCGCGCGCCTCGTGCAGGTGGAGCGCGAGCTCAGCGCGATCCCCGAGGTCGGACGCTGCGAGTCGATCCTCAGCGTGCTGCCCCGTGAGCAGGCGGCCAAGCTCGAGGTCTTGCGGCGCGTCGGCCGTCGGGTGGTCTTGCCCATGGCCGCGCCCCGAGCCGACAACGCTGACGAGGCAGCCCTCGCCGCGCGCGCGCTGTGCGCAGCGCTCGAGCGCGCGACCGAGGCGGCCGTGGGGCACGTGGGCACCCGCGCCCTCGCCGCGCTCACCGCGCTGCTCGACGAGCTCGACGCGCTGGCCGTGACCCTCGATTCAGCGGGCGCTCAGGCGCGCTTCGCGCACTACCAGGACGCGCTGCGCCGCGACCTGCGCGCCATGCTCCTGCGCCTGGCGACCGAGTGCCGCGCCGCGCCGCTCGAGGCCGACGACCTCCCCCCCGAGGTCCGCGAGCGCTTCGTCGGACCCGAAGGCAAGCTGCTCCTGCGGATCTACCCCCGCGACGATCCCTGGGACCCGGTGAAGCTCGAGGCCTTCCTGCGCGAGGTCCAGGGTGTGGTGGCGGACGTGAGCGGCGTCCCTGTGCAGCTGCGGGAGTCCGACGCGCTCCTCCGCCGCGGCACCTGGCGAGCGCTCAAGCTCAGCTGCGCCCTGATCGTGTTCTTCCTGTTCTTGCACTTCCGCAGCCTCCGCGTCACCGCGTTCGTGCTCGCGACCCTCGCCGTCGGGCTCGGGTGGGCCGTGGGCGCCCTGACCCTCGTGCGCACGACCGTCGGCCCGCCGCACCTGATCGCGCTGCCCCTCGTGCTGGGGATCGGCGTCGACTACGCGATCCACATCGTGCACCGACACCGCGAGCGCGCGGAGGGACCGCGACAGCTCGACCGCGCGCTGTGGGCCACGAGCACAGGGCGCGCGCTGTGGCTCTCTTCGCTGACCACCTGCTTCGGCTTCGCGTCCCTCGGGGTGGTCACGCACCACCCCGGACTCTCGAGCGTGGCCTGGAGCTGCTGCGCGGGCGTCGCCGGGAGCTACCTCGCCGCCTCGCTGTTCGCGCCGGCGCTCTTGCGCTGGGCCGACGGCCCACCGCCTGCCTACTGAGGCCCGTCACTCGCTCGGCGGGTAGGGCCAGGCCGGAGCCGGAGGTCGTCCGGCGCGCGCGCGCTCGGCCTCGGGCCAGGGGCAGTGACGGCAGCCGCTCCCGCAACAGCCCGCCTGCCGACGGAGCGCGTAGGAGGTCATGACGAACAAGCCCGTGCTCGGATCGAGGTAGCCGCCCTCACCCGCCTCGCACGCCGCGGCGTGCAAGCGAAGCGCCAGGGGGCTGGGAGCGGGGACCTTCATGGCGTAGAACACTCCCACGAGGAGGCGGCATGCTGGCCCCAGGCGACCTGATCCCCGACGTGACCCTGGCCGACGGACGAGGCGACCGAGTGCGGCTGCGCTCGCTCCGCCGCGCCCCGATCGTCCTGTACTTCTACCCGCGAGACAACACTCCGGGCTGCACCCAGGAGGCCTGCGACTTCCGCGACCTGCACCCGGACTTCTCCAAGCTCGGCGCGCGGGTGCTCGGAGTCAGCGCGGACAGCGTCGGATCCCACGAGCGCTTCGCTACCAAGCACGGCCTGCCCTTCACGCTGCTCTCCGACCCCGAGCACGAGCTCCTCGAGGCCTGCGGCGCCTGGCAGGAGAAGAGCCTCTACGGGCGCAAGTTCATGGGGATCGTGCGCAGCACTTACCTCTTCGACGCCGAGGGCAAGCTGCAGCGGATCTGGCCCAAGGTCCGGGTCAAGGATCACGCCGCCGAGGTCCTCGCCGAGCTCTCCGGGGTGCCGGTTTCCAGCGCCGCCAAGAAGAAGCCCGCCGCCAAGAAGAAGCCCGCCGCCAAGAAGCAGCCCGCCGCCAAGAAGCAGCCCGCCGCCAAGAAGCAGCCCGCCGCCAAGAAGCGGCCCGCCGCCAAGAAGCAGACCGCCGCCAAGAAGCAGCCCGCCGCCAAGAAGAAGGCCGCCGCCAAGAAGCAGCCCGCCGCCAAGAAGAAGCGCTAGAGGGCGACTCTCAACCGCCCTCGACGCGCGACGGACTCGCTACACTGAGGGCAGGAGGGTGCTGTGAGCACGGTGTCCTACGCGTCGGTCGAGCCCTTGCTCGTCAACTCCGAGGTCGTCGGCAAGCGGCTTCGCTGTAGCTTTCGCTGTCCGGTAGGCAAGGGCGTGTTCACCGGCGAGGTGCCGATCGAGCCCCCCAAGACCGCACGGCTCGCGAGCCTCTCGCGCTGGGCGGAGTCGCTGGGCTGGGCGCTGCGCGCCGCGGTCGGCGCACAACCTGCCGCCCAGGACTCCTCGGCGGCGGTCGAGGTCACCGAGGAGGAACGGCACGACGCGACCGTGCGCGCTTTCCTCGCGGTGAACCCGCCGTTCTTGTGGGACGCAGAGCGGGGGAGCTGGGTCAACGCCGCGTCCGCGGGAAACCTCAACCCTCGCTTCACGCTCCGCCTGGCCAAGGCCCCCGTCTCCGACCCCGAAGACCAACACGTCCTGGCCCGGGTCCTCGCCGAGCTGGCGCGCGCCGACGGCCACGTCGACACCGAAGAATGGGCGTTCCTCGCCGAGTTCGTCCTGGCGGAGACTGGCTCGATCTACGCGATCATGGACGAGCCCCCGCTGACGGCCGAGGAGCTACAGCAGGTGACGCCCGAGGTGCGCGAGTCGGTGCTCATGATCGGCTGGGCCCTGGTCCTCGCCGACAGTGAGCTACGCGAAAGCGAGACGCGCTTGCTCTCGGAGTGGGCCGAAGGCTTCGGGATTCCGCCGGAGCGCCAGGATCGCTTGCGCCGGGACGCCGCCCGCTTCGTGCTCGCCCAGCACCTCAGCGCCGCCTACCCCAAGGGCGTCCTCGATCCGGCGATTCGAGACGACGCGGTGAAGCACGCGCGCGACCTCGGCCTCGACGACGAGGAGATCGCGCAGGTGGAGAACCTCCACCGAATGCGCAACGCGATCCGTTGACGCACTGCAACATTTTCGCTGATTTACCCGGGCATGACGTCCAAGTCTTTTCCCTCCAACGGGACAGGCCAGCCCGCCCGCACTTTCTAGATTCGGGTTTGTCCAGCTAAGTCGTTGTCGAATAGTATTTAGGGGCACCGGGACATCTGAACCTCGAGGAACGCCCCCATGTCAGCGACGGCATCACAGCGCATTTCCTTTACCCAGCTCGTGCTCGACATGGGCCTGGCGGACCGCAAGGCGCTCCTGCGCGCCAAGAAGCTGATCAAGGAGCGCCAGGCCGAGGGCAAGAAGATGACCCTCGCCCGCGCGTGCGTCGAGCTGGAGGTCTTGACCGAGCGTCAGGCCAAGAAGGTGCAGTTGGAGCTCAAGCGGCTCAAGGCTGGCCTCACTGCGAGCGACGCCTTCGAGGAGGACGCGAACCCGAAGCCGGAGCCGCAGGCCCGCACGAAGAAGAAGGCCAAGCCGGCCAAGGACGACGAAGACGTCGCCGACGCCAAGCCCAAGAAGAAGGCCAAGCCCGCCAAGGACGACGAAGCCGTCGCCGACGCCAAGCCCAAGAAGAAGGCCAAGCCCACCAAGGACGACGAAGCCGTCGCCGACGCCGAGCCCAAGAAGAAGGCCAAGCCCACCAAGGACGACGAAGCCGTCGCCG
>JAGQRJ010000799.1 GCA_020425635.1 Planctomycetota bacterium
CAAGTGAATTGCTCGGGCTCACCCCCAACGGGCCGCAGGCGCTGGCCTCTTGTTTTCAGGGGGCCTCTCCGAGGCCCCCTCGCCCTCGCAAGTGAATTGCTCGGGCTCACCCCCAACGGGCCGCAGGCGCTGGCCTCGGTCTCCGTCTCGGTCTCGGTCTCGGCCCTGAGCGGGTGATTCACTCCCCCGGGAGGGGACTCACGAGGGGTTGGCCCACGAGCCACTCGCAGCGGTGGCCGATCCACTTCCAGAGCCGGGAGCCCTCGGCGAACTCGTAGACGCGCAGCTCGACCTCCACGGGCTTGGCCGGGTCGCGCTCGGGCATGAAGTCCTCGAGCTCGGCCAGGCTGAGGTCCAGCGCGTGCTTCTCGAGCTGGCGCTCGGCGAGGCTGCTCACCTCCTGCCGGTCGCCGTTGGTGCGCGTGTAGGCGAGGAGCAGGCTGTAGCGCGGTCCGCGCGGATACCCCTCGCCCTCGGGGATCGGCGACCAGTCGACCCGGACCTTGTCGCCGTCGACCCGGAAGCGCATGCCCGTGCTCCAGAGCGCGAAGGGCTCGAGCTCGGTCTGACCCTCGAGGAGCGGCACGAGGATCCTCCCGCCCCCCTTGGCCAGCGCCTCGATCCGCGGGCGCGTGGCGTCGTCGGGGACGTCGACCTCGAAGCTCCCGTCGGGCTCGAGGCGGGCCTCGCCGGCGACGCCCTTGTTGGCCAGCACGAGCAGCACGTTCTCGACGTCGCCCAACACGGCCCCGCGCACGGCGTGGGTCGGCGGCGCCGGGAGCAGCCAGGTGAAGGCGAGCGCGCCGAGGGCGCCGAGGACCATCAGGATCAACCAGGCGAAGAACAGCCGCTTCCCCGTGACCGGCTTCACGCAGACCCCTCGAGCGGCTGGCAGGCGATCGCGTCGTCGCGCTCGCGCTGCAGGACCCAGCGGCCGCTGAGCCGCTGGCCTGCGAAGCGCGCCGCGTAGCGCGCCGCGCGCGGGTCACCCTGCTCGTCGGTGGCCTGGCCGTGATCCCACAGCCGCACCGTTCCACGCCCGCCGCTGAGCTCACCCTCGTAGCTGAGGTAGCGCAAACGGTGGTCGAAGGAGCAACGGCCGAGCACCCGCCCCTCCCCGGGCGGGGCCTCGAGCTGAAAGGTCACCAGGACCCCCGAGTCCTCGATCATGAGGTCGTAGTGCCGGTCGTCGGGGCCGACGGTGTGCTCCTGAATCGCGAAGCGCCGGGTCACACCTGCACCCCGGGCGGCGGCGCCAGGCAGAGGTAGGGGCAGGCCCCGCGCTCGCAGCCGAGCTCCGGTCCCTGCAGGCCGTCCCTGAAGTCGAGGGGCCTCTCGCACCCGGCGCGCGGGCAGGTGGGCAGCTCCGAGGGCCGACTGGCCTCGGCGGGCAGCTCCCCCGCCTCGGCGCGGAGCGCCCGCACGGCGGCGATCAGCTGCTCGGCGGCCTGCTCGATCTCCGCGCGGGTGTTCGAGCGCCCGAGGGTCAGCCGCAGGCTCGAGCTCCCCCGCGCGGCGTCGAGGCCCATGGCGCCGAACACGCCGGGGACCGCGGCGGCGCGGTCGTGGCAGGCGGGGCCGGTGGCGAGCATGAGCTCGGGCACGCGCGCAGCGATCGCCGCGCCGCTGACCCCGAGGAACGAGAGGTTCAGCGTGTTGGGCAGCCGGTCGTGCGGGTGCCCGTTGAGCACCACCCCGGGCAGGGCCTGCGCCAGGCGCGCGTGCAGCAGGTCGCGCAGGGCGACGACGCGCTCCCCCGCCTCCGCCTGGGTCGCCTCGGCGAGCTCGATCGCCGCGGCGAGGCCCACGATCCCGGCGGTGTTCTCGGTGCCGGCCCGCTGCCCCCGCTCGTGCCCCGCGCCGTGGAAGAGCGGCTCGAGGGTCCGCCCGCGGCGCACGAGCAGACACCCCACGCCCTTCGGCCCGTAGAACTTGTGCGCAGCGACGGTCATGAAGTCCGCGCCCGAGAACAAGAACGAGGCGGGGATCTTGCCCACGCTCTGCGCGGCGTCGACGTGGAACAGCACCGGCCGCCCGCGGAGGACCTCGGCCAGCTCGTCGACCGGGTTCACCGTGCCCACCACGTTCTGCGCGTGCATGAGCGAAACCAACCCCGTGTCAGGGCGCAGCGCCGCGGCGAGGGCGGCCGGGAGCACCTTTCCGCTGGCGTCGGTCGGGACCTCGTCGAAGGTGAACCCGAAGCGCGCGAGGAACTCCACGGCCTTGCTCACCGAGGGGTGCTCGGCCGCACCGATCAAAATGTGCCGGCGCTCCTCGGGAAGCTGCCAGGCCGCGCCCTTGAGCGCGAGGTTGTTGCCCTCGGTGCCCCCCGAGGTGAACACGACCTCGTCGGGGGCGCAGCCGAAGAAGCGGGCGCAGGTCTCGCGCGCCGCGTCGATCGCCGCCCGCGCCTCGCGCCCCATGGCGTGTTGGGTCGACGGGTTGCCGTGACCGCGCCGCAAGAAGGGGAGCATGGCCTCACGCACCTCCTCGGCGAGGGGGGTCGTGGCGTTGTGGTCGAGGTAGACAGCAGCCATGTGGCCTCCAGGGGCTGACCCGCTCGCGCAAGCCTAACCCAGAACCGCCCGGACGGCGTCGCCCGCCCCGCCCGCAGGCTTGCCCCCCGGGGACTTGCGGCGCGAACGGGCCCCGCGCTACCCTGGATCCATGGACGGCGAAGCCCCTGCCAAACGCGTCTTGGTCGCCGAAGACGACCTGCGGATCCGCACCGTGCTCTCGCGCTTCCTCAAGGGCGCGGGCTACGAGGTCGTCGCCTGCGTCAACGGACGCGAGGCGATCGAGTCCCTCGGCGCGCCCTTCGACCTGGTGCTCACGGACATCAACATGCCGGAGGTGGGCGGCGAGGAGCTCCTGCGCGAGGTCAAGCGCCGCACCCCGCACGTGCCCGTGATCGTGCTCACCGCGCGCAGCGAGCCCGAGCTGATCACCGAGTGCTTCAAGCACGACGCCTACCGCTACCTGGTCAAGCCCTTCACCAAGGAAGACCTGCTGAGCGTCGTCGAGGCCGCCCTCGTCGAGGCGGCCTCACGCGACCCCAGCGACGAGGTGCGGATCGAGAGCCTCGACGAGGAGGGCTGGGTCGAGCTGACCGCCCCCTCGCGCCAGGAGTACCTCGATCGCTTCCAGGACTTCTGCGACCGCCTGATCGACTCGCGCCTCGACGACCGCGCGAAGAACGAGCTCAAGATCGCGGTCCAGGAAATGGGCCAAAACGCGATCGAGTGGGGCAACCAACTCCAGGCCGACCGCTTGATCCGCCTCTCCTACAAGCTCGAGGCCGAGCGGATCCTGATCCGGATCGCGGACGAGGGCGAGGGCTTCAACCGCGAGTCGGTGCCCGACCCGACCAACGACCCGATCGCCATGATCGAGAAGCGCGAAGAGCTCGGAAAACGCCCGGGCGGCTTCGGGATCCACCTCGTGGGCAAGGTCATGGACAACATGACCTACAACACCCGCGGCAACGTGGTGACCCTCGAGAAGCGCTTCGTCTAGCCTTCAGGGGGCCTGTCTTCAGGGGGCCTCTTGTTTTCAGGGGGCCTCTCCGAGGCCCCCTCGCCCTCGCAAGTGAATTGCTCGGGCTCACCCCCAGCGGGCCGCAGGCGCACGCTTTTCAGGGGGCCTCTCCGAGGCCCCCTCGCCCTGTTTCCAGGGGGCCTCTCCGAGGCCCCCTCGCCCTCGCAAGTGAATTGCTCG
>JAGQRJ010000800.1 GCA_020425635.1 Planctomycetota bacterium
ACGCCGCCGCTCAGGCTGCACGGCGAGACCCTGGAGCTGCTCTCGATCGAGCTCAACGGCCAGGCCCTGGGGCCCAAGGCCTACGCGGTCGACGCCGAGGGCCTGACGGTGCACGAGGTCCCCGCGGCGTTCACGCTCACGACCCAGGTGCGGCTCAAGCCCCAGGAGAACTTCAGCCTCTCGGGGCTCTACCGCACCAGCGGGAACTTCTGCACCCAGTGCGAGGCCCACGGGTTCCGCCGGATCACCTACTTCCTCGACCGCCCCGACGTCATGGCGACCTACCGCACCACGATCGTGGCCGACACCCAGCGCTACCCGGTGCTGCTCGGCAACGGCAACAAGGTCGACGAGGGCCGGCTCGCCGACGGGCGCGCCTGGGTGACTTGGGCCGACCCGTTCCCCAAGCCGAGCTACCTGTTCGCCCTCGTCGCGGGGAACCTCGCCTGCCACTCGGGGACCTTCACCACCAAGAGCGGGCGCGAGGTCGAGCTCGAGATCTGGGTCGAGCCGCAGAACATTGACAAGTGCGAGCACGCGCTGCGCTCGCTGCAGAAGAGCATGCGCTGGGACGAGGAGACCTTCGGCCTGGAGTACGACCTCGACATTTACATGATCGTCGCGGTCAACGACTTCAACATGGGCGCCATGGAGAACAAGGGGCTCAACGTCTTCAACTCGAAGTACGTGCTCGCCCGCCCCGACACCGCCACCGACCAGGACTACGAGGCGATCGAGGCCGTGATCGGCCACGAATACTTCCACAACTGGACCGGCAACCGGGTGACCTGCCGTGACTGGTTCCAGCTGACCCTCAAGGAGGGGCTGACCGTCTACCGCGACCAGCGCTTCACCGCCGACATGACCTCGGCCGCGGTCAAGCGGATCAAGGACGTGCAGGGCCTGCGCGTGCGCCAGTTCCTCGAGGACGCTGGCCCCATGGCGCACCCCGTGCGCCCCGAGTCCTACGTCTCCATGGACAACTTCTACACCGCGACCGTCTACCAGAAGGGCGCGGAGGTCGTGCGGATGTACGAGACGCTCCTCGGGCGGAAGGGCTTCCGCAGGGGCATGGACCTCTACTTCGAGCGCCACGACGGCGAGGCCGTCACCTGCGACGACTTCCGCGCGGCCATGGCCGACGCCAACAAGGCCGACCTCGAGCAGTTCGGCCGCTGGTACCAGACCCCGGGCACCCCCCAGGTGGCGGTCGAGGACCGCTGGGACGCCGCGGCGGGGCGCTACACCCTGACGCTGACCCAGTCGCTCTCCGAGCGCGCGAGCGCGATCCCGGCGGATCAGCGCGAGCTGCACATTCCGATCGCGGTCGGGCTCCTCGGCCGCGACGGCGGCGCGCTGCCCCTGCGGATCGAGGGGCAAGGCGTGCGCGTGCAGGGCGACACCGCGGTGCTCGAGCTGCGCCAGGCGACCCAGGCCTTCAGCTTCACCGGGCTCAGCGAGCGCCCGATCCCTTCGGTCCTCCGCGGGTTCTCGGCGCCGGTCAAGCTCAGCTTCCCGCGGGAGCGCGCGGACCTCGCGTTCCTCATGGCCCACGACACCGACACCTTCTCGCGCTGGGACGCGGGCCAGACCCTGGCCCAGGCGCTGCTGCTCGACGGGGTCGCGAGCGGCGGCCGCGACCTCGATCCGCTCTTCGTCGAGGCCTGGGGCAAGGTCCTGGCCGACCCCGAGCTCGACGGCTCACTCAAGGGCCTGGCCCTCGCGCTGCCGGCGGAGGTCGAGCTCGCCCAGGCCATGGAGGTGATCGACGTCGACGCGATCCACGAGGTGCGCCAGGCCGCGCGGCGTCAGCTGGCACTCGCCCACCGCGAGGCCCTCGAGGCGACCTACGAGCGCCTCGCCGACTGCGGCCCCTACTCGAACGACGCGACCTCGATCGCCAACCGGCGGCTGAAGAACACCTGCCTCGCCTTCCTCTCGACCCTCGAGGACCCCGAGATCACCAAGAAGGTCGCCAGGCAGTTCGCCGAGGCAGACAACATGACCGACGCCCAAACGGCGCTGGCGCTCTTGACCTGCCTGGACGTGCCCCAGCGCGCCGAGGCGCTGAGCGCGTTCTACGCGCGCTGGAAGGACGACCCGCTCGTGCTCGACAAGTGGTTCACGCTCCAGGCGACCTCGAGCCTCCCGAGCACCCCGGCCGAGGTCGCGGCCCTGCGGGAACACGAGGCCTTCGACCTCAAGAACCCCAACCGCGTGCGCGCCCTGGTCGGCGCCTTCGCCACGGCCAACCAGGTGCGCTTCCACGCGGCCGACGGGCGGGGCTATCGGCTGCTCGGCGACACGGTGCTCGCCCTCGACGCCATGAACCCCCAGGGGGCGTCGCGCATGGCGCGCGTGTTCAACGAGTTCAAGCGCTTCGACGCCGGCCGCCAGGCCCTGCAGCGCGAGCAGCTCGAGCGGATCGCCGCGGCCCCGGGCCTGAGCAAGGACACCGGGGAGATCGTCAGCCGCGCGCTGGCCTGAGCCCGCGTCCCGCGAGCGCCAGGGCGAGCAGCGCCAGCGCCAGCAGGCCGCCGGCGGCGCCGTCCCCGCCCGGGGAGAGCTGGCAGCCGCCGCTCGAGCCGCGTGAGCCGCCCGCGGGCGAGGGCGTCGCGCCCGGGGCGGTGCTGCTCGTGGTCGGCGCCGTGCT
>JAGQRJ010000801.1 GCA_020425635.1 Planctomycetota bacterium
CCCGCGCTTCCGCCGCGGCCCCGCCTTCGCGCGCGGGGGCGCGGTGACCTACGCGTGGTTCCCCGACGCGGAGGCCATGCTCCGGCGCAAGCTCGAGGCCGACGCCGAGGACGGGCTGCACCCGGTGCTGCAGGCGGTCCGCGCCTACCTCGACCTGATCTTCTTCCACCCCTTCCCCGACGGGAACGCCCGGGCCGCGCGCCTGTGGCTGGAGTATTTCCTGCGCCGCGCCGGGCTGCCCTCGCCCCCGATCGCCGACCTGCTGCGCCTGCGCAAGCTCCCGGGCGACGAGCGCCGCGCCTGGGCCTTCGCCACGCTCACGGCCAAGGGGATCCTGCGCGGGGCAGCCCGCGCGCCGCTCGCGCCCCGCTAGCCCCGCCCGGGCGGGACCGCGTCGTGGAGGTCCTGCAGGCGATCGATCAGGTCGCCGCACAGCTCCACGATCGCGTCGGTCGTGGCGGGCGGGAGCACGCCTACCTCGAACCATCCGAGATACTCCGCGGCCAGGATCGCGCCCACGACCTGGACCTGGGCGGCCTCCAGCGCGCGTCGCGCCTGCTCGAAGCGCCCGCGATCGAGGGCGCTCTCGTAGCGGTCGTAGTGCCGCTGGGCGCGCACGAGGTGGTGGGTAATGGACCAGACGACCCGTCGCGGGTAGCCCAGGCCCTCGAGGAGCTCCGTGATCGCCGCGCCGACGCCCGCGGGCAGGCTGAGGTCGAGCTCACCGGCGACCACGAAGTCGATCGACTGATACGAGCCGAGGATCAAGGTCGGCTTGGGCTCCGCTTGGCCAAAGTTGCGGAAGTCGACGTCGACGCCCGAGACCTTCGTCACCAGCCCCGCGCCCGGGTGGTCGAGCCACTGGCTGCTGTAGTAGATCTGGAACGTGGTCAGCCCAGGCGCCAGCGCTCCGGGGAAGGTGATCGCCCGGTCGAGTTCGAAGTCCATGAGCACGTCAGGGCCGAAGAACGGCAGGTTGGTCCCGAACTGGTCGTTCCCGTCCGCGGCGTAGAGGTCGGCGAACACGTTGTTGAAGTCGCCGGTCGTCGCCAGGGGGCCGGTCGTCCACTGGAACACGGGGGTCGAGGTGTCGAGGAAGCTCCCGTCGGCCGGCGCCGTGATCGCAGGGAGCCCGTGCCATTGGCCGCCGTCGAGGGCCGAGCTGGTCAGGGTCAGCGCGTAGACGCCGTCGACCGCGCCGTCGCCGTCGAGGTCGAGCTGCAGGCGCCAGGTGCCGTCTCCCAGGGCCGCCTGGAGGCTCGCCAGGTTGGGCTGACCCGCGGCGACCCGCGCGGCGAAGGCGCCGTCGACGAGGGCGCCGCTGTAGCTCGCGCCGCTGGGCGAGGTGACGGTGACCCGGGTGCTGGCGGTGCCCCCCTGGTCCGCGCCGAGCTCCAGACTGAAGGTGGCGGCCCAGGTGGTCGAGGCGCCGTCGGGGCTCCGGACCTGCTCGAGGTCGAAGAACGTGGCGGCGAACGCCAGGGTCGGCGCGGGGGCCAGGAAGAGGGACAAGGCTGCAAGCAACAAGGGGCTCGGAATGCGCACGTAGGGTCTCCTGTGGGGTGAACGAGGCGATTGCAGGACAATGCAGGACGTTAGCGGAGGCGCCTCTCGGCGGATATGCCCCGTACGGGGCATGGCCTCAGCGACGCGCAGCGAGTAAACGGTCTGGCCTGCAAGCTTGGCCCCTGCGCATGGAGGCGCGACTCGGGCCTGGCTGTTACCAACTACGGAGGGCGCGCGCGTTTGCCCGACTCGGGGACGCTGCGTCTATGAAGGGGGTCCAAATGTTGAGCTGGGACGACGTCGAGCGCCTCATGGGACTGGCGCGCACGCACTCGGCGCGCGCGGGCTTTCAAGAGACCATGGCGGAGGTCGACGCGGAGCTCCGGCGCATGGTCCCGAGCTGCGCCAACGTCATGGTCCCCTTGAGCGCCGTGGATCTGCCGAGGACGGATCAGGGACTGAAGGTCGACTCGTCCAAGGTCGCCCCGCTCACTGGTTACCTGCGCGACTACGGCGCCGACGACCTGGCGCTCTACGCGGACTACATGCAGTTCGATCGGTTCGCGGCGAACCTGTTCGCGGTGCAAGGCCGCGTGATCGACACCAAGCGGCTCTATGCGCCCGAGGAGTTCGGGCGCGAGCCCTACACCGCGGAGTTCATGCCGCGCTCCGGGTGGGAGCAAAACTTGGCCTGTTTCCTGCCCTTCGGCGCGCAGTCGGGCTGCACCTTCCTGGTGCTCCGGCAAAACGGCCAGCCGGCCTTCACCGCCGACGAGCAGCGCCTGCTGCAGCTCGTGGCGCCCGACCTGGCGCGCCTCTCGCGCACCGCGATCCTCCAGGATCAGCTCGCCCAGGCCACGGAGTTCGAGCGAGACGCCTCCCTGGCCGCGGTCGTGCTCGACGCACAGGGCGAGGCGCTGACCCTGACCCCCGCCGCGCAGCCCTTGCTGCGGCGCGCGCGGACGTCGCTCGAGGAGCTCTGCGCCTGGGCGCGGGGGGTGCTCCGAGCTGGCTGGGGCGGGAGCGCGAGCTTGCGCCTCCGGCTCGACCCCGGGGGGTGGCTGCAGGTCGTCTTCACCTCGCTCCCGCAGTTGAGCGTGATCGTGCTGAACGAGCTCGACGCCGGCACCGAGGACGTCTTCGCCGCCGAGACCGAGGCGGCGCAGCTCACCCCCCGCCAGATCGAGGTCGCGCGCCTGGCCGTGTTGGGCAGGAGCAACAGCGAGATCGCCTTCGAGCTCGGCGTCTCGCCCGAGACGGTGAAGCGCCACCTGGGCGCGATCTACCAGAAGGTCAAGGTCTCGGGACGGACCGAGCTGGCGAACACCCTGCTCGGCGGCCCGCCCGCCTGAGCCGAACGACCCCAGCCCCCGGCCCACGCGGAGCCGCGTGGGTTAGGCTCGAGGCATGACCCGCACCCGCTCCCTGGCGCTGCTGCTCCTGCTGGCCTGCGCGACCCCGGCCGCCGCCGAAGACGGCGTGGCCCTGATCGGGAGCTACACCCTGGCCGGGGTCGACAGCCTGGGCCCCTACGCCGGCGTGGCCCGGATCGACTCGGCGCGCGACGGCCTGCGGATCACGCTCCAGCGAGGCGAGCGCGCGCCGCGCCGGGGGCGGCTCGTCCCCGGCGAGGGCGAGGGCTGGCGGCTCCTGCTCGACGACGGGTCCGCGCCCCCCGAGGTCTTTCGCTGGGCCGACGGCGTGCTCGACTCGGGCCAGGCGCAGCTCACCCGCCGCGGCGCGCTCAGGGTCGCGGTCAGCGTCGACTGGGAGGGGCGCGAGCTCGCCGACGGCAACCTGCGCGCCATGGAGGCCTTCGAGCGCGAGACCCCGGGGGTCCCGCTCACGCACTTCCTCAACGCCGCCTACCTCACCAAGCCCGGCGCCGACCCCGCCGCCGTGGCCGCCGCGCTGCGCCGGGTCGTGCGGGCCGGCGACGAGCGCGGGCTGCACGTCCACGGCTGGCACAGCCTGGTCACGGCCGCGGGCGTCGCGTTCCGCGCGGGCCCCACGTTCTGGGACGGCGGCCAGATCGCGCGGCCGCGGCCCGGCCGCGACGCGGGGCACGAGGTCGAGATCGCCGCCTACACCGCGCCCGAGCTGCGGCGGATCGTGGCCCACTCCCGGCGCCTGCTCGCGGAGGCGGGCTACGAGCTGGGCGGGGCGTTCCGCGCCGGGGGCTGGATCGCGACGCCCCACGTGCTCGAGGCGGTCCGCGCCGAGGGGCTGTGGATCGACTCCTCGGCCACGACCCACGAGTGGCACGACGAGCTCCTGGGCTACGCGCTCTGGGAGCGGATCGCCGAGGTGTGGCCCGAGGTGCACGCGACCACGCAGCCTTACTGGATCGAGACCCCGGCCGGGCGCGTGCTCGAAATGCCCGACACCGGCGCGCTGGCCGACTACGTGACCGCGGAGGAAATGCTCGCGCACCTGGAGCAGGCGCTCGAGGCCCAGGCCGCGGCGCCTCGCCGCGACCGCTTCGTGCACCTGGGGTTCCACCAGGAGACCGCCGCCCGCTACGCCCCGCGGGTGAGCGCCGCGATCCGCGTGCTGCGCGCGCGCCACCCCACGGCCCCCCTCGTGTTCGAGCCGCTCAGCGCGTCCGCCCTCGGGGCCCGGGCCCAGCTCGACTAGCGCTGGCGCCCTGGCGCTGCGAAGCGCGTTGGCGGTAGCCTGGCAGGGTGCAAATCGGCCCCTACACCGTGCTCGAGGAGGTCGCCCGCGGCGGCCAGGGCGTCGTCTACCGCGCGCGAGACGCGCAGGGGCGCGCGGTCGCGCTCAAGCTGCTCCTCGCCTACCGCGCCCAGAACGCGCACTCCCGCAGGCGCTTCGAGACCGAGGTCCAGGCCTTGTCGCGCCTGCACCACCCCCACGTGGTCTCGATCCTCGGCGCCGGCGAGCACGAGGGCTGCCCCTGGCTGGCGCTGGACTACGTGGACGGCGAGACGCTGGGGGAGCGCCTGCGCCGGGGTCCGCTCCCGATCCACGAGGCGATCCGCGTCGCCCAGCAGCTGGCCCAGGCGCTGAGCTACGTGCACGCGTGCGGGGTGCTGCACCGCGACCTCAAGCCCGACAACGCGCTCCTGCGCGGGCGCGACGCGCTGCTCACCGACTTCGGCCTCGCCCTCGACGACCAGAGCTCGGTCAGCCGGATCACGGCGACGGGGGTCTTCCTCGGGACCCCTGGCTACTGGGCGCCGGAGCAGGCCCGGGGTGAGACCCACGCGCACGGCCCGGCGCTCGACGTCTACGGGCTGGGCGCGCTGCTCTACGCCTGCCTCACCGGGCGGGCCCCCGTCCAGGCTGCCTCGGTGGGGGAATACCTGCGGGCGATCGAGGTCGAGACCCCCCCGCCCCCGCGCACGCTCCGCCCCGAGGTCCCCCGCTGGCTCAGCGAGCTCTGCATGCGCTGCCTGGCCCTGGCCCCCGCGGCGCGGCCCACCGCCGAGGAGGTCGCGCGGTCCCTGCTCCTCGCCGGCGGCCCCGTCTCGGTCGCGCGAGGTCGTGGGGTCGCGGCGTGGCTGCTGGGGGCCGGCGCGCTCGCGCTCGCCGTCGGCGTTTACC
Organism: Planctomycetota bacterium; assembly: GCA_020425635.1. Classification (GTDB taxonomy): domain Bacteria; phylum Planctomycetota; class J058; order J058; family J058; genus JAGQRJ01. The sequence continues at coordinate 5,074 of JAGQRJ010000801.1, forward strand.
TGGCGGCGAGCTCAGGGCCCGAGGGAGGCCCTCGCGCGTCGCCGAACCCGGGCGTCGCGCCCGCGACGGGAGCCTCCGAGCCCCGCCCCGAGGACGAGGCCTCGGGTCCCGCGCCGAGCCCAGGCGACCCGAGCGGAGCCGCCGAGGCCCGGCGGTTGACCGAGGAAGGCATGCGCAAGACCGAAGCAGGGCGCAACGCCGAGGCGCTCGAGGACTACGACCGCGCCCTCCAGCTCGACCCCGAGAACCCCCTCGCCTACTGCAACCGCGGCGCCAGCAAGGCCGGGCTGGGGCGCCACGCCGAGGCGATCGAGGACTACGACCGCGCCCTGCAGCTCGACCCCACGATCGCCCTCGCCTACTGCAACCGCGGCGTCAGCAAGCGCAGCCTGGGCCGCCACGCAGAGGCGCTCGAGGACTTCGACCGCGCCCTCGAGCTCGACCCCCAGGACCCCAACGCCTACGTCAACCGCGGCCTGAGCAAGGCCGACCTGGGGCGCGACGAAGACGCGATCGAAGACTACGACCGCGCCCTCCGACTCGACCCCCAGGACGCTGGCGCCTACGCCAACCGCGGGGTGAGCAACGACCACCTCGGGCGCAAGGCCGAGGCGCTCGAAGACTTCGACCGCGCCCTCCGGCTCGACCCCCAAGACGCCGCCGCCTACGCCAACCGCGGCCTGTGCACGGCCCAGCTAGGGCGCAACGCCGGAGCGGAAGAGCGCCGCGTCGG
>JAGQRJ010000123.1 GCA_020425635.1 Planctomycetota bacterium
CGGGCGTCCGCCGCCGCCGCCCGCTGCGGCAGGTGGTGGGTCCCGCCGGCTGACGCGCCCTCAGCTGCGGCGGGCCCACGCGAGGTAGGTGTCGAGGAAGCGCTCGACGGCCGGACGCAGCTCTTTGCCGAACACGAGGCCCAGGATCTGGTAGATCAGGGTGTCGCTCGCGGTGAGGCGCACCACCGAGCCTTCACTGTCGCGGGCGAGTTGGGCGACGTCGCCGCCCAGCCCTCCGCAGTCGACGGCGTGGAACACGACCCCCTGCCTCTCGTGCAGGGTCTTGGCGAGGAACAGGAGCGAGGCGACGTCGGGCGCGTGGGGCGGCGCGTCGCCGACGATCACCACGACCTTGCTCGCCTCCTTGCGCCACCCCATGTCACGCTGCAGCGCGCTGGCCACCGCCTTGTCGACGCCCTCCTCGACGTCTCCGCCGCCGTTGGCCCACACGCCCTCGAGCGCGGCGCGGAAGCGGTCGGCTCCCCGCCCGAGCGAGAGGCGGCCGGTCACGCCGTCTTTGTAGGTGACCAGCCCGATCCGGTGCTTCTTGACCAGCGCGCCGAGCACGGCGCCGAAGGTCCCGAGGTTGCCCTTGGCGGCCTGGATCACCCCCTCCATGGAGCTCGTCTGGTCGAGGCAGACCACCAGGTCGAGCCCCCGGCGCTGCAGCTCCTCGAGCTCGCTGAACACGGGGTCGCCCGGGGTCGCGCTGGGGTCGTCGCGCACCCGGGTCCCGCCCCCCGTGCGCACGCGCGCCACGACCGCCGGGGCGTAGGCGCCCTCGTCGAAGGCCGGGGCCTCGAGCCCGCCGGCGAATTCGCTCTCGTGGGCCTCGATCCAGCGCTTCCAGGGGCGCGGGCGGCTGGGCAGCTCCTCCCCAGAGAGCCGCTGCAAGAGGCGGTAGGCCTCGTCCCGCAGGTCGCGCTGGCCGCGCCCCGCGGCGGCGACCAGCGCCAGGGCCAGGTCGCGCCCGCCTCCGTGGCGCAGGTCGTGCCCGCTGTATTCCGCGAGCCCGAGCAGGGTGAAGTAGACGACCTCGTCCCGCTCGTCGGCGAGCAGGCCGCCCAGCGCTGCGACCACGCGGGGGTCCTTCAGCCGCGCCAGCTCCTGGGCCATGATCGCGCGCAGCACCCACTCCTCCGCCTCGCGAGCCTGCTTCGCCAGGGCTTGAATCCGTGCGCTCTGGGCGTGGTAGGCGCGCACCCGCGCGAGCTCGGCCTCGGCCCGCGCCAGCTCGGCGGGGTCGAGGGGGGCGGCCTCCGCGACCTCCTCCTGCACGGGCTCGGGCGCGGGCTGCGGCTCAGCGGCGGAGGCCTCCGAGGGCTCCGCCGGGGGCGAGGCGTGCCCGACCTCGCTGCGGGTCACGACCGCCCGAGGCGGCGTCGGCTCGGGGCCGGGAGCGCGCGGCCTCAGGTGCGCCGGAAGGTCGAAGCGGGGCCCCTGGGACGGATAGCACACCAGACCGCGCGGCAGCGGGCGCCGGGGAGCGGGCGCGCTGGCGAGGAGCACGGGGGTCCCGACCCTCACCGCGGCCTGCGGCGCGCGCGACGGCGAGGGCGCGCGCGAAGGCGGCGCGCTCTGCCGGGCGAGCACGACCCCCCAGCCCAGACCGAGTCCCACGCCACCCAACCAGGCCACGCTCATGAACGCCCCGCTGCGGAGCTGGATCCGCCACCCCACCCGCCGCACGCCTGGATCCACACCGTTCGTCACGTCGCCCCCTCCACGGCTCCCTCTACAACCCCCGTTCCACCGCGGGAGCGCCTTTGCCCGCAGGGTTTAGCGGTCGAGGTGGCTGTAAAGTGTCAAGGCGATCCGTCTCCCGTACACGACACCACCCGGCCGATTCCTCGGCCGGGTGGTGTCTTGTCGTGTGCGCCGCACCCCCGCGCGGCGCACCCAGAGAGTCTTCTTACTGCCGCACGAACATTTCGGCGCTGCCGATCGCTTGTCCGTCGCTGCCGTTGAGCTGGGTGCTCCCGCTCATGCCGCCCACGATCAGGATCCGTCCGTCCTTGAGGGCGGTCGCGGTGTGGGCGGTGCGGGCGGTGGTCAGCGTGTAGCTGTTGCCCATGAGCGTGTTGTTGACCGTGTCGAACACCTCGGCGGTGTTGCTCTCGGCCGCGCCGTCGAAGCCGCCGACGATCAGGGCCAGGTCACGGTCGACCGCGATCACCGGGCAGGAGCGGGGCGTGGTCAGGTTGCCCGCGGTCGACCAGGTGCCGGCCTTCTCGTCGTAGACCTCGAGCATGGAGATCGCGGCCTGGGTGTCGTGGCCGCCGGCAATCAGGACCTTGCCCTGGGCGCCGAGCGAGGCCGCCGCGTGGTCGAGGCGCGGGGCGCTCAGCGCGCCGGCGTCGTCGGTCGAGGTGCCGCGGACGACCTCGGTGCCCTTGGTCATTTGCAGCTTGGGCTTGATCAGACCGAACAGTCCGCCGCCCTTGTAGAAGTTTCCGCCGACGAGCAGGATCCCGGTCTGACCCTCGATCGCGGTCGCGGTGTGGCCCATGCGCATCTCGCGGCTCTTGAAGCGCTTGATGAAGCTGCCGACCTTCTCGAACTGGCCCTTGGCCGGGTCGTAGATCTCGAAGGGGGCCTGGGTCTTGTCCTTCTTCCACATGCTGTCGTTGTAGCCGCCGGCGATCAGCACGCGGCCGTCGTCCATGACGGTGGCGGTGTGCGAGTGACGGGGATACTGCATGTCGCCGACTTGCTTGAAGCTGTTGTCGGCGGGGTTGAACACGAAGGCGGACTCGAGGGTGTCGACCTTCTCCTTGCCGAGGCCGAAGAAGCCCTTGCGCTCGATCCCGAAGCCGCCCGAGACGAGCACGGTGCCGTCTTGCAGGGCCACCAGGGTCGCGTCGGTCATGCGCACGTCGACCTTGCCGCGGCGCATGCGGCCGGCGTCACCGCTCAGGTCGGTGACCAGGCTCCAAGCGTCGGCCAGCGGATCGTAGACCTCGGCTTCGGCGACCAGGCTGCGGTCGCCGCCGGCGGCGCGCCCGCCCACGACCAGCACGCGGCCGTCGTCGAGCAGGATCGAGGTGTGCCCGCCGCGGGGCACGTTGAGGCTGTCGACCGCGACGAAGCCGCTGGTCAGGGTCCCGTCGATATCGAGGGGCTCGCTCGCGGCGCGGACCGGGCCGCCGTCGGTGCCGACCAGCTGCCCAGTGCCGTAGGGCGAGACGTTGAGGCCCGAGGCCGAGCCCGGGGTGTTGACGCCGAGGGAGAAGGCTCCGCTGACGTGCAGGACCGCGCCCTGGCCGAGGACGATCTCGACCTCGTTCGAGCGCGAGGTCGGGGCCAGGCGGGCGCCCATGCCGAAGCTGTCTTGGAACACCGCGAGGGAGAACTCGAGCTCGGGGCGAATCGAGTTCCCGCTGGAGATCGGGGCGAGCTCGCCGTTGAAGCGCGCGACGAGGCGATCGCCGGCGGTGATGCTGTTGCTCTGGTCGGCGTCCATGAAGCTCACGCTCGCCAGCTGCGGGCCGGGGCCCGCGTTGGTGGTGGAGTTCGTGGAGGCCACCGAGCCGTTGTTGCTCGAGGTGGTCGCGGCGGTCGTGCTCGCGCTGCGGCGGTTACTGCTGTTGTTGCAGCCGACCGCGGTCAGCGCGGCGGTAAACAGCGCGAGGACGAGGCAGCGCTTGAAGAGGGTTGCGTTCATGGGTGGGGGGCTCCATTGCTGTGGGCCGGTCATCCGGCAGTTGACCCATCGCATACACGCTCCGTGCCGAGCCCCCTCACGTTGATCTAATCGTCCAAAAACAATCTCGTTACATTTCTAGCCCGGCTTCGTGCCGAGATTCGGTGCGTCTCTTTTCCCAGATTTGCGTCTCGCAAACTTGCGTGGGACGAACAGAAACGCAAGCGGCGCCCTCGCTTGATCGCGGGGCGCCGCTCGCCGACGTGACTGGGTGGTGTCCGCGCCTAAGTCCTGCCTAGTCGGCGCGGCGGGCGACGGTCTTGCCTCGCGGGGTCACCCGCGGCTCGACGTCGATCACGATCGTGGTGAAGCGATCGCCGAAGTCCTCGGCCACCTCGACCCGGCACTCCTCGTCGTCCTTGTAGAGCACGTATTTCTGCGTCTCGAGGCCGTACTTGAAGGCGACCTCCCAGCCGGCCTTGGGGAAGACCTCCTCGACGAACTCGGCGACCTGGTCCTGCCCCAGGTATTCGTGGCGCTCGTAGACGAGGTGCAGCTTGCGGTAGGCGCTGCGGTTGTGCCGCCAGCTCGTCGAGCGGTTGAGCGCGAACTCCATGGGCGCCGGCACGTCGTCGTTGACGAGCTTCCCCTGCGCCTCCGGCTGGAGGGGGGGGTTCTCGGCAAAGTAGGCGCAGCCCGAGAACAGCGTGGCGACGAACGTGATCAACAGGCCTCGGCGAAAGAATGTCTTCATGGGTTCCCTCCACCCAATCCATCGGCGTCCAGCGCGCGGCGCTTGAGCAGGAAATTCAGCGCCGCCCGCAGCGCGAGAGCGCCCGGCAGACTTCGAGTAAGCTGCCCCGCCAGGAGGTCCCATGAGCACCGTGATCCACCGCTGGGTCGAGGCCGCCCGCGCCGGCGCGAACCCCCGGGTCGTGCGGCGCGCGCCCTCTGGCTGGATCGTGCTGGGCGACCCGCAGGTGGTCCGGGGCTACGCGCTGCTGCTCCCCGACCCCGTGGTCCCGCACCTCAACGCGCTCACCGGCGACGCGCGGGCGCGCTTCTTCGAGGACCTGGGGCTGCTCGGCGACGCGCTGCTGGAGGTCACCGGCGCCGCGCGCATGAACTACGAGCTGCTGGGCAACCTCGAGCCCGCGCTGCACGCCCACGTGTTCCCGCGCTCCCTCGACGAGCCCGAGGCCCTGCGCACCAAGCCGATCTGGTCCTACGCCTGGGACCAAGCGCCAGCCTTCGACGCGGCGGCTCACGCCCCGCTGCGCGAGGCCCTGCGGGCGGCCTTGGAGGGGCGCTTGCCCCCGGAGTAGAGGCGGGGTTGGCGCGACGGCCTCCGAGCGGACAGACTGCGCGCACGGAGAGAGCATGGGCGTTCCCTTTCATTGTGCGTGCGGCTACTCGGGCGAAGAAGACGAGGCCCTGCTGGGCAAGCTCAGCGCCTGCCCGCGCTGCGGCGAGCTCCAGCGCGTCGGGGGCGAGCAGCGCACGGGCGTGCGCGCCGAGCGCCCCGAGCCAAAGGCCCCCACTCCCCCGGCCTGGGCCGACCGCGCGGCGCCGAAGAACCCCTACGCCCCGCCCACGGCGAGCCCCTACGCGCCGCCCCGCAGCGAGTGGGGCGCCGCCGAGGTGGGCGACGGTCCGCCCCGGGACCTCGACCACGAGGCCCACGTGGTCGCGATCGGCGCGTGGCAACAGATCGGTGGGGCCTTGCTCGTGGCCTTCGGCCTGCTCGCGGGCGGCATGGCCGTGTTGGGCGGCGCCTCCATGGGTCGCCGCGCGGGGCCCGCGTTCGCGGTGGCCGGAGTCATGCTGGTGTTCCTCGTCGGCGTCGGCGGGGTCATGTTCGTGATCGGCCATGGGCTGCGCACGCTGAAGAACTGGTCGCGCTGGGTGTGCGGCGCCCTGATCGGGCTGCAGCTGCTCGCCCAGGGGGTCAACGTGGTCCAGAACCCGCAGGCGATCTTGGGGGCCGGGATCTCCTCGGTGTGGAACGTCGCGATCCTGTGGGCCTTGTTCTGCGAGCGCGCCAACCACCTGTTCGCTCCCGAATACCAAGACGCCTTGCGCTACACGCCAGGGTCTCCGCGCTGGACCTCGAGCCCGTTCTTCTGGCTGCCCTTCGTGTTCTGCCTGCTGGGTTGCTGCCTGGGAGGGCTCGCTGGGGGCTTCGCGGGGGCCATGTCGGGGCGCTGAGCGCGCCCTTCTCCGCCCTCGGAGGACGATCGCCAAGGGTTCGAGGTATCGTCCTCGGGTGACGGGCGCGACCTGGGACCTGTTGAAGACCAACGGCGACTTCCGCCGCCTGTTCGCCGCGCGGCTGACCAGCCTCTTCGGCGATTGGTTGACCTTGCTCGCGGTCGTCGAGTCGCTGCGCCGCATGCAGGGCGGCGGCGGCGCCCTGGCCTTCGCCTACGTGCTGGTGCTCAAGACCCTCCCCACCCTCCTGATCGCGCCCTGGGCCGGGGTGATCGTCGACCGGGTCTCGCGCAAGGGGCTGCTGGTGGCGACCGACCTCGCCCGGGCCGCGATCGTGCTGGGCTTGTTCGTCGCCTGCCAGGGCGACCACCCCGGCGTGCTCTACGCCCTGGTCTTCGCCCAGACCGTGTGCCAGGGGATCGCCGAGCCGGCGCGCAACGCGGTCGTCCCCGACGTGGTGGCCGCCGAACACCTGAGCGCCGCCAACGCGCTCAACGCCGCGGCGTGGTCGTTGATGTTCACCGCGGGGACCCTCGCGGGAGGACCGATCGCGGCCTGGGTCGGACCCGGGGCGGCCTTCGGGATCGACGCGCTGACCTACGGGCTCTCGGCCGCGCTGGTGCTCGGCGTCGCGATCCCCGCGCTCCCGGCCCGGGAGGCCGAGCCGCGCACCCTCAGCGGGCTGCTCGGCCTGAAGCCCATGCTCGAAGGGTTCCGCTACCTGCTCCAGCGGCCGCGGCTCCTGACCCTCGCGCTCGCCAAGCCCGGCTGGTCGCTGGCTGGAGCGACCACGCTCCTCTTGACCCTGCTCGGCGAAGACTTCGGCGCGCGCTGGGGGCGCGACGACAAGGTCTTCCTCGTGGCGCTCCTGTGGTGCGCGCGCGGAGTGGGCACCGGAGTCGGCCCGCTCCTCGCCCGACACCTCGCGCGCGACGAGCCGCGGCGCATGGAGCGCCTGATCGGGCTCTCGTACCTCTGGGGAGCCGGCTTCTACCTGCTCCTCGGCCAGGTCTCGGGCTTCGCGCTCTCGCTGCTCTGCGTCGCCCTGGCCCACCTCGGGGGCTCGACGGTGTGGGTGCTCTCCACGATCCGGCTCCAGGCCGAGACCCCCACCGAGGTCCGGGGCCGGGTGTTCGCCAGCGAGCAAGGCGCCTGGACCCTGCTCATGGCGAGCTCGACCTTCGGGTTCGCGGTGTGGATCGACCACTTCGGCGGCCAACTCCCCCACGCGCTGAGCCTGGTGGGGCTGCTGCTCCTGATCCCCGCGGGGCTGTGGGCGCTGCGCATGCGCTGGACGCCGGCGGAGGTCGCGGCCGAGTAGCGACGCGGTCTACTGCAGCGGGAGCTGCTCCCCCGACTCCTCCTCCTCGGCCGCCATCTCGGCGGGGTCGACGGCGTCGAGCTCCTCGAGCTCGAGGTCGAGGTCGACGTTGCCGGCGCGGAAGCGGTCGATCAGGTCCTGGGTGCGGGTGAACTCGAAGCCCTCGATCTGGTCGCGGAGGGTCAGCGGGCAGTCGGTGATCACCGACTCGCAGCCGAGCAGGAACAGGCGCTGCATGTCGCGCACGCGGTTGACCGTCCAGGGCGTGATGAACGCCTCGGCCTCGCGCATGCTCGCGACGAGGCTCAAGGACAGGCTCTTCCAGTAGCAGTCGATCCCCTGCACCCCGGCCAGCCGCACGGCCCCGCGGGCCTGGCGCTTGGTGATCGTGAGGTAGCTCAAGGGGGTGCTCGGCGAGGCGGCGTGGAGCTCCTCGACCCGGCTCGGCTCGCGGCAGATCACGACCACGGTCTCCTGCATGTTGTGACGCGCCAGGCAAGCCGCGATCCGCTCGCCGGCGTCGGTCGAGCGCTTACGCTTGACCTTGACCTCGATCATGGGCACGGCGCGGCCCTTGCACAGGTCGAGCACGTCGTCGAGCAAGGGCACGCGCTCGCTGGCGTAGCGCGGGTCGAACCAGGCTCCGGCGGAGATGTCCTGCAGCGCTGCCGTCGGGGTGCGCGCGATGTCGCCGCTGCCCTCGGTGGTTCGGTCGAGCTTCTCGTCGTGGAGCACCACGACGTCGCCGTCCTGGGTCAAGTGCACGTCGAACTCGATCAGGTCCGCGCCGTGACGCAGCGCGAGCTCGAAGGCGGCGAGGGTGTTCTCGGGCGCGTTCTGCGAGTCGCCGCGGTGCCCGACCACGAGCACGGGGAGCTGCGGCGGGCGCACGCGAGCCACGAGGTCCATGAGCGGGCTCTTGGGCCAGTATCCAGCAGACTGAGGCACGCCCCGAGTGTGGCACGTCGACGCGCCCCACGCCCCCGCGGGCGCCTACTTCGGCTCGTCTCGCAGGTGGGCCGCCGAGCTGTGGGGCGGAGGCGAGTTCGGGCCGCGCTCGCCGCCGAGCGGCGGCGGCTGCCGGCGCGTGGGCGGGCGAGGCA
>JAGQRJ010000802.1 GCA_020425635.1 Planctomycetota bacterium
GACTCGACGGCCGCAGCGGCCAAGGCGTGGCAGAGGCGGCGCGGGTGCTCCGCTCGGGAGGGACGGTCGCGCTCCCGACCGAGACCGTCTACGGCCTCGGCGCGCGTGGCCTCGACGCCGACGCCGTCGCGGCGATCTACCGCGCCAAGGGTCGCCCCGCAGACAACCCCCTGATCCTGCACGTCACCGACCTGGAGGCCGCGCTCCCGCTGTGGCGCCTCGACGACCGCGGCGCCGAGCGGGTCCGACGCCTCGGCGCAGCGCACTGGCCGGGCCCCTTGACCGTGGTCGCACCTCGCTCCGACCTCGTCCCCGACTGCGTGACCGCGGGCCTCCAGCGGGTCGCGGTGCGCGTGCCGGCGCACCCGGTCGCGGCGGCGTTGATCCGGGCGGTCGGCGAGCCGCTCGCCGCCCCCTCGGCCAACGCGTCCGGGCGACCGAGCCCTACCTGCGCAGAGCACGTGCTGCGTAGCCTCGACGGCCGGATCGACGCGGTCCTCGACGCCGGCCCCTGCGCGCACGGCCTGGAGTCCACGGTCGTCGACGTCAGCGACGAGGTCCCCGTGATCCTCCGCGACGGGGCGCTCCCCGCCGCGGCGCTGCGGAGGATCCTCCCCGGGCTCACCCGCCGCGCCCCAGGGACGCCTGCGCACACCCAGGACGCCTCGCCTGGGCTCCGCCACCGGCACTACGCTCCCCTCGTGGGCGAGGTCGTCCTGGGGACGCGCGCTCGGCTCGAGTCGAGCTGGAGCACGCTCGACGGCCTGCTCGTGCGCGCCCGCACGGCGGCCTCCCTGCTGGCGCTGCTCGGTCCGCGTCCGCGCGAGGCGCTCCTCGTGGAGCTGCCCGACAGCCCTCGTGAGTTCGGGCGCGAGCTCTACGCGGCGCTCTACCGCGCGGAGCTGGCCGCGCCGCTCCGCCTGGTGCTCGAAGCGCCTCCCCCCGGAGACGCCTGGGCCGCCGTGCGCGACCGCCTCCTGCGCGCGTCGGCCTAGCCCCGCTCCGACTCGGAAACGCCAGGCCAGAGCCCCAGGGGGCCGCCGCCGAAGGCGGGGCGGGCTTGGTTCATGGTGATCCCGTAAATGATCACCTCGGGGCAGTCGGGCAGCTCGATCGCCTCCACCGCCCCGGCCTCGAGGTCTTCGAGCACCCCGACTCGGGGGAGCACGGCGAGCCCCTTGCCGCTGTTGGCGAAGAAGCGGAGCAGGGGAATGTCGTCGGTGTCCAGGCGGAGGTTCAGCTCGCAGTCGACGACCGGCCGCACGTGTCGCTCGATCACGTCGACCTCGAAGGGGTGCCGGAACTTGAACACGTCGACGCGCTCCTTGGCGGCCGCGCCCTCCTTGGGCCGCCGCCTCCTGGCGGGCGCTCGCTTCGCGGCCTTCTTGCCCGCGGCCTTCTGCGTGCGGCGCTTCCCGGTCCGCGCGCGGCTCACCTTCGCGATCAAGGCGGGAACGGCGACCACGCACATGGAGCTCTCGCCGAGCTTTCGATACGAGACCTCGCTCATGTCCTTCTTCTTCGGCGGGTCGAGGGTGACGATCGCGTCGAGCCGGAACCTGCGCAGCAGCTCGTAGAGCTCCGCATACGAGCCGGTGGAGACGGAGACGTGCGCGCCGGGCGCCTTGTGGGCGTAGTCGTCGAGCAGCCGGTAGACGAAGTTCCGGGACGCCCCCCCGACGACCCCGACCTTCAAGCTCCGGTGCTCGGGCAGCGACTGCCGGTCCTTGATCAAGGCGTTGATCGCGCGGCTCTGGGCGAAGATCGAGTTGGCGTAGCCCATGAGCTCCCGGCCGGCCGGGGTGAGCTCGACGGAGCGGTTGGTCCGCACGAGGAGCTGCACCTTCAGGTAGCTCTCGAGCGCTGCCACCTGGGAGCTGACCGCCGATTGAGCGACGTACATCTGGGACGCCGCGTGCGTGAAGCTCCCCTCGCGCGCGACCGTCCAGAACGCGTAGAGGTGCCGAAAGTTGAGCCAGTTCATGATCTGTTTTCCATATGACAGTTATCACTTTTATCTGTTTTGAAGAACCCGCTCCAGCCCCGATAACCGAAGTCATGAACACAACGCCCCCCGTCGACCTCGAACCCCGACTCGGTCGCGAGACCGCCCCCAACCCCGGAGCGCCCGAGGGCCTGACCCCCTTCGAGCGCCTGGCCCTGCAATACGCCGCGTCGTACCTGGGCCGCGACGAGCTCGAGCACTTGCTCCAGCGGGCGGGTCAGGCTTCAGCTCCAGACCGCAGCGCCGTCGAGGAGCCGACCGGCTGGGGTCGCGCCCTGCGCCGCTGGTTCGAGACCCTCCGCTCCTAGCCCGCACTTCTCACCACTCGCTCCGCTCGTGGATTCGAAGTGCGGCCAGCAGTGTTATCTAAGACAGTGAGACCCGGCCTGCGGCCGGGTACACACTGTCGCTTGCGCCTCGCTCGCGGCGGCAGAGCCGCCGACTCGCTCCGGCGCAGCCCGCCTGCTTCGCAGGCGGCTA
>JAGQRJ010000803.1 GCA_020425635.1 Planctomycetota bacterium
AGCAACACTGCTGGCCGCACTTCGAATCCACGAGCGGAGCGAGTGGTGAGGAGTGCGGGCTAGCAAGCTCCCAAGGCAGGGCTTCGCTCACTTCACTGCCCGGAGAGCGCGCCCAGGATCCCCGGGGTGCTCGCTCCGCCGCCGGGCGCGGCGTTGCCGGCCGGGGTGCTGGCCGCGGCGACGGGAGGGGCGGCGCCGGTCGCCGCCGGAGCCTCGACCAGCTCCATGACCCCCGTGCGCATGCGCTTGCTGTCGGTGGCCTCGAGCCGCACGGAGTGCTTGCCGGGGCCCACCCCGTAGACGGTGAGCCGTTCGCCGCGGCCGACCTTCTTGTCGTCCACGTACCAGACCATCTTGCTCGGCGGGATCGCTCCGTCTTCGAAGTCGCTGGCGGTCCCCGCGAGCAGCAGCATGTCGCCGGGGACGAAGCGGATCGAGAGGATCTCGGGGCGCGGCGCCTGCTGCTCGATGGTGAGCTGAATCCCCCCGCGCTGGAGCACCTTCCCGCTCGGCGACATGACCTTGGCCTCGATCCAGTGGCGCCCGGGAGGGAGCTGCGAGGTCATGAGCTCCGGCCCCGTGCCGAGGTAGCCGACCCCCAGGGTGCTCCATTCGATCCACCCGGGCGAGAGGGTCGTCTCGTCGACGCGCGCGCCGTCGCGCTCCGCGTAGACCGTGACGACGTCGCCGCTGGTGTAGGTCTTCTTGCCGTCGTCGGTCTTGAGCTTGAACTCGTTGCAGCCGGCGAGGGCGAGCACGCAGGCGAAGAGGATCGTTCGGCCGAGCATGGGGGTCTCCTGGCGGTGGCTCACCCGAGGGGAGCCGCGGGGTTGCCCGCTCCGTTGCAGAGCCCGTGCCGCCCTAAACCCTGCGCGCGCGTCGGGGGACCTTTTCACCCCTCACTCCCGTCGCGCGACCCACGCGAACCCCAGGGTGCGGGATCCGCCCAGCGCTCCAGCGCTGCCCCGGCCACGGCTGGCGGATAGGATGCCTCGGTGAACTCCTTGCGCCCCAGCGCGGGGTTGGCGGGGGCGCTCCTGCTCCTCGCCAGCCTCCCCTACGCCGGCTTCCACCTCCTTGCCCAGGCGGAGCTGCGCTCCCCGTTTGGGCTGGGCGCCGGCGCGCTCGCGTTGCCGCTGATCGCGCTGCACATGCTCCGGGTCCAGCTCCCCCGGCGGGTGGTCGGGAGCCTCTTGCTCTGGCGGCAGGCCGTCCCCCAGCCGAACGGGGCGCGGCCCTTCCAGGCGCTGCGCCGGAACCTGCCGCTGTTCCTCCAGCTCCTCGCCCTGGGCGCGTTGACCTACGCCCTGGCGGGGCCCGTGGTCGGGGGCTTCTCGGTCGGTTCGGCGCCTCAGGTCGTGGTCCTCGACCTCAGCGCGAGCATGGGAGCGAGCGACGAGCCGGGTGGAGCGACTCGCCTGGAGCGCGCGCGGGCCCAGGCGTTGGCGCTGCTCGCGGACCTGGACGCGGGGGCCGAGGCCACCGTGATCGCCGTGGACCGCACGGCCGAGGTCCTCTGCCCCTGGACCGACGACTCCCGTCGGCTGCGGGCCGCGGTGGCCGACCTCAAGCCCCGGGCCGCGGGCACCGACCTCGCCCAGGCCCTGCGCCTGGTGGCGGCGGTCGCCGGGGGCCGAGATCCCGAGGTCCACGTCTTCAGCGACGGAGGAGGGCGAGCCCCGGGGGACGTCCCCTTCCCCGGGACGCTCGCCTACCACCCCCTGGGCGGGGCGCCCCCGAACCTGGGGATCGTGGCGACGGAGCTCACCCCTCTGGGCGGCAAGGGGCCCGCGACCCATGAGCTCTACGCGCGCGTGCTCAACGCGGGGCCGGAGCGCGACGCCTTCCTCGGGCTCGTCGCGCGGGAGCGCCTGATCGCGGCCCGCGCGATCCACCTCGCCGAAGGCCAGACCCAGGCGACCACCTTCTCGGTCGCCCTGCCCCCCGGGATCGTGGAGCTGCGCCTGCTCGAAGACGCCGAGGCCACCCCCCTCCGCGACGGGCTCGCGGCGGA
>JAGQRJ010000804.1 GCA_020425635.1 Planctomycetota bacterium
CTGGAAGGCGCACCTCGTGGTCCTCGCGCTCCCCGCGGCGCTCGCGGCGCGGCGCCTGCTCGCGCGGCCGAGCGCGGCGCTGTGGGCCGTGTGGGGCGCGTGGTGGGTCTTGATCGCGCTCCCGAAGCTCCTCCCCGCGGCCGAGGCCTGGGGCAGCTCCACGGCCGCGCTCGCGCTGGGCTGGTGGTGGTGCGCGAGCGCGCCGAGAGACGCCCCTAACTCACCGGCTGCAAACGTGTAACGGCCTGGCCTGGAGCTTGTTGGGCCTTCCTGGCGCTGCTAGGATCCGGGCCGTGAGCGCTCCCACCCGCACCCCTCGCCGACTCCCCACCTGGATTCGCGGCCGCCTGCCCGGCGGGCCGGAGTATTCGGCGCTCAAGACGCGCTTGCGCGAGCTCGGCCTGGCGACGGTGTGCGAGGAGGCCCGCTGCCCGAACCTGGGCGAGTGCTGGTCGGGCGGCACGGCCACGGTCATGCTCCTCGGCGAGATCTGCACGCGGGGCTGTCGCTTCTGCGCCGTGCGCACCATGAAGACGCCGCCCGCCCCCGACCCCGACGAGCCCGAGCACATGGCTCAGCTGATCTCGGAGGCCGGGCTGCGCTACGTGGTGCTGACCATGGTCGACCGCGACGACCTCCCCGACGGCGGCGCCGACCACGTGGCGCGCACGATCGAGGGCCTGCAGCGGCGGGTCCCCGAGCTCCTGGTCGAGGCGCTGGTGGGCGACTTCCAGGGGCAGCCTGGCCCGATCCAGCGCGTGATCGACTCGGCCCCCGCCGTGTTCGCGCACAACGTCGAGACCGTCGAGCGCCTGACCCCCACGGTCCGCGACCCGCGCTGCGGCTACCGCCAGAGCCTCGACGTGCTGGCGCAGGCCAAGCGCATGCGCCCCGAGGGCTTGACCAAGACCTCGCTCATGCTCGGCCTGGGCGAGACCGACGCCGAGCTCGAGCAAACCTTCCTGCACCTGCGCGAGGTCGGGGTCGAGGTCCTGACCCTCGGGCAGTACCTGCGCCCCAGCGCCAAGCACCTCGAGGTGGTCGAGTTCGTTCACCCCGACCGCTTCGCAGACCTGGAGCAGCGCGCCCGGAGCCACGGCTTTTCCTACGTGGCCTCAGGCGCTATGGTGCGCAGCTCGTACCGCGCGGCCGAGCTGTTCGTCGAACGCCGTCTGCGCGACACCGCCAGCCCCGGAGGCTCTTGAACCATGGCCACCATGACCCTGATCCAAGCGATCACCGACGCCCTGGCCAGCGAAATGCGGCTCAACGACGACATCGTGGTGCTGGGCGAAGACGTCGGCCGCAACGGCGGCGTGTTCCGCGCCACCGACGGGCTGCAGACCGAGTTCGGCGAAGACCGGGTCATGGACACCCCGCTCTGCGAGAGCGGGATCATTGGCGCCGCGGTCGGCATGGCGCTCTACGGGCTGCGCCCCGTGCCCGAGATCCAGTTCCTGGACTTCATTTACCCGGCCTTCGATCAAATCGTGAGCGAGGTCGCGAAGATGCGCTATCGCTCGGGCGGGCAGTACACGACGCCCATGGTGATCCGCACCCCCTACGGCGGCGGGATCAAGGGCGGCCACTACCACAGCCAGTCGACCGAGGTCTACTTCACCCACACCGCGGGGCTGAAGGTCGTGATCCCCTCGACCCCCTACGACGCGAAGGGCCTGCTGCTCTCTTGCCTGCGCCAGGACGACCCGGTGCTGTTCCTCGAGCCCAAGGCGATCTACCGCAAGGCCAAGGGCGAGGTCCCCGAGGAGGACTACACCGTGCCCCTGGGCGAGGCCGCCGTGCGCCGCGAGGGCAGCGACATAACGCTGGTGTGCTGGGGCGCCATGCTCCCGGTGTGCATGGAGGCGGCCAAGCGCGCCGACGACGACGGGATCAGCTGCGAGGTGATCGACCTGCGCACGCTGGTGCCCCTCGACGAGACCACCCTGCTCGAGAGCGTGAAGAAGACCGGGCGCATGATCGTGGTCCACGAGGCGCAGCGCACCTCGGGCTTCGGCGGCGAGCTGATCGCGATCGTGGCCGAGAAGGCGCTCGAGTACCTCGAGGCGCCGGTCAAGCGCGTGACCGGCTTCGACACCCCCTTCCCCTACACCCTCGAGGACGTCTACATGCCCGACCCAGACCGGGTCCTGCGCGCGATCCTCGAGACCAGCCGCTACGTCAGCTAGTGCTGCACTACGAGAGGTAAGCCATGGCCAAGCGCTACGACGTCGCGGTGATCGGAGGCGGCCCCGGGGGCTACCCCGCGGGGATCCGCCTGGGGCAACTCGGCAAGAAGGCCTGCGTGATCGAGGCCGGCGACGTGGGCGGGGTGTGCCTCAACTGGGGCTGCATTCCCTCCAAGGCCGTGATCCACGCCGCCGAGCTGCGCACCGAGATCGAGCACGCCCAGGACTTCGGGATCGGCACGGGGCAGGCCCCGGTGGAGCTCTCGAAGCTCCGCGACTGGAAGAACGGGATCCTGACCAAGCTCCGCGGCGGGATCAAGGGCCTGCTCAAGGCCAACGGCGTCGACCTGGTCGAGGGCCGCGCGACCTTCACCGGCCCGAACACCCTCGAGGTGCAGCTCCGCGCCGGCGGGACCGAGACGATCGAGTTCGAGCAGGCCGTGATCGCCACCGGCGCGAGCGCGATCGAGCTCCCCTTCATGCCGCGCAGCAACCCGCTGGTGTGGACGGCGGAGGAGCTCCTGAAGCTCGAGGAGCTGCCCGAGCACCTGATCTGCGTGGGCGGCGGCGTGATCGGCATGGAGACCGCGTCGTCCTTCGGGAAGCTCGGCTGCAAGATCACGGTGATCGAGCTCATGAACCAGCTCCTCCCCGGGACCGACCCCGACCTGGTCAAGCCGGTGCGCCAGGCCCTGAAGAAGGCCGGGGCCACGATCCACCTCGAGACCAAGGCCAGCGGGCTCAGCGAGCGCGACGGCAAGGCCGTGCTGACCTGCGAGGGGCCCAAGGGCAGCTTCGAGGTCGTCGGCGACAAGGTCATGGTCTCGATCGGCTTCCGCCCGAACTCGAAGGGCCTGGGCCTCGAGGCCGCCGGCGTGAAGGTCTCCGACCGCGGCTTCGTCACCGTCGACCCCGCCTGCCGCACGAACGTCGCGCATATCTACGCGATCGGCGACGTGACCGGCATGCCCTTCCTCGCGCACCGCGCGACGAAAATGGGGATCGTGGCCGCCGAGGTGATCGGCGGGCAGCCGGCGCTCTGCGACTGGCAGGCCATGCCGCTGGGGATCTTCAGCGACCCCGAGGTCGCGCAGGTCGGGCTCTCCGAGGCCGAGGCCCGCGCCGCCGGCCACGAGGTCACGATCGGCACCTTCCCCTTCGCCGCCCTCGGGCGCGCCATGGCGCAGAACTCGACGGCGGGCCTGGTCAAGGTGATCGGCGACGCGCAGAACGGGATCCTGCTCGGGGTCGGGATCGTCGGCCCGCGGGCCAACGACCTGATCGCCGAGGCCGCCCTCGCGATCGAAATGGGCGCCGCGGTCGAGGACCTCGCGCTGACCGTGCACAGCCACCCGACCTTCGCCGAGGCGCTCAACGAAGCGGCCGAAGACGCGCTCGGGCACGCGATCCACATCGCGCGCCCCAAGCGCAAGACGCCGCTCGCCAAGCAAGCCGACGCGCTGCTGCTCAAGAAGTAGCGCGCGCCGCGCACCGAGCGCCTAGACTCGGGGGGTGGAAGCCAACGCCTCGCACCCGAGCCGACCCCGCGAAGCCTCCGTCGAGGCGCACGTGCACCACCCCGCGTGCCCCTACTGCAAGGCCGAGGTGCGCCCCAACGAGCTGCAGCCCTTCGGCTGCAGCGCGTGCCTGGCCTGGTCGCACTTCGCCTGCTGGGAGGAGCACGGCTCCTGCCCCGCGTGCGGGCACGTCCCCGGGCCGCGCCCCCAAGAGCCCAAGCGCCCTGCCCGCGGGGCCGCCCCCGCAGGCGCTCCCGCCGCGGGCGCCGGGAGTCGCGCAGGCCGCGACCGCGACCAACCGTGGTGGGTCGGACGCACGACCGGCTGCAGCACCTGCGGCGACACCTTCGTGGTCACCAACCGCTACCAGCGCTTCAAGTGCCCCAAGTGCGCGCGCGGCAGCCCCAAGGCCTGGCTGATCCTGTTCCTGTTGAGCCTGCTCTACCTGGCGTTCAACCTCATGGGCCCGATCCTGGCCTCGCTGTAGCGGGCGTCGCGCGGCGCTCGAGCTCGAGCCCTCCGGGCAAACGCTGGCGGGCGGACCTTCGCTGATCGTGCAACTCCCCTCTGCCCTTTCTTTCAACGCAGAGACGCCGAGGACGCTGAGGTTGCGCAGAGATCGGGAAGCCATTCACGAGGCGAGCGATCGACAGGCCATTCAACTCCTCTGCGAGACCTCTGCGTTCTCGGCGTCTCCGCGTTTCAGGGCTCTCAGGGCTTGGGCTTGGCAAGCGTCGTGCAGGTCCTTCCACACGCCGTGTCTCTCCGCTCCGGGCTGGCTGACGCCGGGAGCTGACAACGATCGTCAACTCCCGCTTAGAGTCACACCGTGAGCGACTCCCCCAGCCTCGACCCTTACCGCCCCCCGGAAGCCGTGCAGCGCGTCGAGCGCACGGACGACGACCCCGACTGGCTCGGTAGGCCGAGCGCCTGCAAGACCTGCGGCGTCGAGTTCGTCGTCGAGAACCGCTACCGCCGCTACCTCTGCGAAGCGTGCGACAGGAAGTCGACGATCCGCGGCTCGTTCCTCTTGCTCGGACTGTCCCTGCTTCCGTTCGTGGCCCCGGCCCTGATCCTCGCGCTGACCGTCCTGTTCCGCCGATAGGGGGGCGACGCTGAGGCCGCACGCCGGGCGCCTCCGCGCTAGACTCACAGCGTGAGCGACTCCTCGAGCCTCGACCCCTACCGCCCCCCGGAAGCCGTGCAGCGCGTCGAGCGCACGGAGGACGACCCCGACTGGCTCGGCAAGCCGAGCACCTGCAAGACCTGCGGCGTCGAGTTCGTGGTCGAGAACCGCTACCGCCGCTACCTCTGCGAGGCCTGCGACGGGAAGTCGACCTTCCGCGGCTGGTTCATTCTGCTCGGGCTGTTCGTGCTCTACGTGCTCGGCAACTTCGGCTACTTCCTCGTCGCGCTCATGCTCGGCTGAGGGCCTGGGCGAGGTCGGCCTCGAGGTCGACGCCGGCCTCGCAGCCCACGCTCAGGCGCAGCAAGCCGGGCGGAATGTGCTCCTGGCCGGGGTGCGCGGCGCGGCGCTCGATCGTGGACTCGACGCCGCCGAGGCTGGTCGCCGGGTGGATCAAGCGCAGGCCAGCGAGCAGGCGCTCGGCCGCCGCGGCGTCGGCGAGCTCGAAGCTCAGCACCGCGCCGAACCCGGTCCACAGGCGGCTCGCGAGGGCGTGCCCTGGATCGGACGGCAGCCCGGGGTAGCGCACGCGGAGCACGGCGCTGTGGCCCGCGAGGAACCC
>JAGQRJ010000805.1 GCA_020425635.1 Planctomycetota bacterium
GCTCGACTACGTCACCGACAGCCCGCGCCAACTCAAGGGCCTGCTGCGCGGGTTCCCCAGCGCAGCGGCCCAGCGCCTGTTCACCTCCCAGGGCTGCGCCCTCTACGCGGAGCCGCTGGGCAAGCTCTTCCCGCGCTCGGACAAGGCCCAGGACGTGCTCGACGCCCTGCTCGACGCCGTGCGCGCCGCCGAGATCCCCCTCGTCGCCCCCGCCGAGGCCGAGGGGCTCGTCGCGCCCGCGCAGCCGGGCGCCCCGTGGCAGGTGCAGCTCGCGGGCGGGATCGCGTGGGAAGCCCAGCGGGTGGTCCTCGCCACCGGCGGCAAGAGCCTGCCCAAGACCGGCTCGCGCGGGGTCGGCTTCGCGCTCCTGCGCGGCCTGGGGCACACCGTCCTCGACCCCGTGCCGGCCCTGACCCCGATCCACTTCGCCCCCGCGAGCCCGGTGCACGAGCTGGCCGGGTTGACCGTGCCCGCGGTGTTGACCCTCGGCCCCCGAGACGCGAGCCCCGAGCAGCTCAGCGGGCGCAAGTTCCGCCCGCGCTCGCGCGCCGGCGGGAGCTTGCTGATCACGCACCAGGGCGCGTCGGGCCCCGCGGCCCTCGACGTCAGCGGCCTCAGCGGCCGCGCCCAGGCCGCCGACGAGCCCCTCGCCCTGCGCGGCGACTTCTGGTCGCTGCGCCAGCCCGACGGACCCTGGAGCCCCTACCTCGAGCTCGCCAAGCCCCCCGGGGCCTCGCTCCCGGCGGGGGACACCCCCGGGCCCCCGAGCTTCGAGGCCTGGAGCGCCGCGGCCGCGCCGCTGTGGAGCAAGCGCGAGGCCGCCGTCGCCAACGCCCTCGCCGCGCGCCTGCCCAAGTCGCTGGTCCAAGCCCTGCTCCGCGCCCACGACGTCGACCCGAGCCTGCCGATCAAGCAGCTCAACACCCGGCACTGGCGCCAGGTCTACCTCGCCCTGACCCAGGCCGACCTCCAGCTCACCGGCGTCGCCGGCTACGCCAAGGCCGAGGTCACCGGCGGCGGCGTGCTCCTCGGCGAGCTCGGCAAGAGCACCCTCGAGAGCAAGCTCGCCCCCGGCCTGTTCGTGTGCGGCGAGGTCGTCAACGTCACCGGCCGCCTCGGCGGCTTCAACTTCCAGTGGGCCTGGTCGAGCGGCTACGCCGCCGGCCGCGCCGCGGCCCAGCCGACCACGCCGTAGGCGGAGCAGGGCCGAGACCGAGACCGAGACCTCAGGCCACCAAGCCGTAGGGGCGGAGCTTGCCTCCGCCCGCGGTCGCGCTCCCGCGCGTCGCCTTCCTTCCGAGACCGAGACCGAGACCGAGACCGAGACCGAGACCGACGCCGACGCCGACGCCGACGCCGACGCCGACGCCGACGCCGACGCCGAGGCCGAGACTGAACCCCGAACGCCCGCGCCTGCGGCCCGTTGGGGGTGAGACCGAGCAGCTTGGCTGCGAGGTCGAGGGGGCCTCGGAGAGGCCCCCTGAAAACACGCCGAGACCGA
>JAGQRJ010000806.1 GCA_020425635.1 Planctomycetota bacterium
AGATCCGCCGCAAGGTGATCACGCTGCGCGCCTTCAGGTCTCAGCCCCTGCCCAAGCCCGAGCCGGTGCCCTTCGTGCGCGGGAAGAACCGCCGCGACGACCTGGACCCCGACGAGCTGGCCCAGCGCGGGGGTACGACGGACGCGCCCCCGCAAGACGGCGCGACCGAGCCGAGCGACGAGGTCGTGCTCAAGAACGTCGTCCGCGGACACGTCGAGGTGGGCGTCGACAGCGCCTTCGACAGTGAAGTCGACGTCAACCGGGTGACCCCCTACGCCCGGCTGAGCCTGGAGGTCTCGCGCCTCGGAGGAAACGATCGCGCGCGCTTCTTCTTCTACGGCATGGCGCGCAAACCCTTCGACGGGGTCGACGACTGGACCGGACACCACGAGGAGGAGCTCGTCGCGCGCTTCTCCGCGGCGGTGCTCGAGATCGACGCGGCCCCCGAGGGCGCGATCCAGAGCTTCAGCGACCGGCTCGAGTTCGCGATCGGGCGCTCGACGATCCCCGGCTCGGTCGAAGCGGGGGTCGTCGACGGGGCGCGCTTCGGAATCCGCATGGGGCCCCTGATCGGGTTCGGCTTCGCCGGCGTGGGCGCGAGCCCGAACCCGCGAACCATCGACTACGACTCGGTGATCTACGGCGGCGGGGTGCGCTTCAGCAAGTCCTTCACCCACTCGGGCGCGATCCAGCTCTCGATCCTCGGGGCCCAGGAGCGCTTCCGCGGCGAAGGCGAGCGCGACTTCTTCGAGGCCAACATGGACGTGCGCTACGGCGCCGTCGGCGCCCGCGGCGCGCTGGTGATCGACCTCTTCGACCAGCTCCGCGACAAGCAGAAGACGCGCCTGACCACCGGGCAGCTCTCGTTCTACGCCCAGGTCAGCGCCGCGGTGCGGCTCGAGGCCGGCTTCCGCGAGCGCCGCCCCGCGTGGTCGGGCGAGCTGCTGGCCCGGCCGCGCGTCCTCCGAGGAGGCAGCGAGCTCGACCCGGTCGTGCTGCCCTTCCTCGACACCCAGGAGCGACGCAACCTCTGGTCCGCGATCAACTTCGCCTTCGGAACGGGCTTCCGGCTCGGCCTCCGCGGGCAGTACTACACCGCCCCAGAGAGCCGGGACATGTACGGCGGCGAGCTCAACTTCAGCAAGGACGGCCTGTTCGCCGAAGACCGGCTCAGCTTCCAGTTCGCCTACCGCCACCGCTTGAAGGGCAACGGGATCCGCCGCCACAGCAGCGACCCCTACGCGGCGATCACCTACGCCTGGTTCGGCGAGACCGTCGACCTGGACGTCTCCCTCTACTACCGCACGAGCATTCCCTCCAACGCCGTCGGCGACTCCCGGATCGGCACCCGGGTTGGCCTGTGGGCCAACCTCGTGCAGAACGTCTCCCTGCGCGCCTACGGCAGCGTCGAGGTCCGCCGCGCCGAGAGCGACCTGACCCAGGTCTTCTTCGCCGGGTTCGCGCTGCGCTACGGGTTCTAAAGCAAGGACTTAGGGCGGCAGCCGGGGACTTCGCGAGAAAGGCTTTCCGTTTGGCTCGTCACCCGCAATACAGGGCGTGGGAACGGCAACCAAACGCATGAGCGCAGCCGAGGAGACGCGGGACCTGATCCTGGCCGCGCGCCGAGGAGACCTCGCCGCCTGCGGCGCGCTCTACGACCGCCTGGCCCCCGCGGCCCAGCGCTTCGTGTGCGCCCTCGGCCTGAACCTGGCCCCGGGCGAGGTCGAGGACGTGCTCCAGGAGACCTTCCTCCGCCTGCTCGGGACCCTCGAGGCCTTCGACCTCGAGCGCCCCCTGATCGCGTGGACCTTGGGGATCGCGCGGCGCGTGGCCCTCGAGCAAGCGCGCAAGCGCAAGCCCAGCGCCCAGCTCCCTGAGGTCGCGGCGGACGCGCGCAGCGCCTCGGAGCGGCTCTCCCGCCAGGAGACCGACCACCTGGTCCGCGACGCCCTGGAGGCGCTCACCCCCGACGACCGCGCCGCCCTCGCGCTGCGCCACACCAGCCGACTCAGCATGCGCGAGCTCGCCGAGAGCCTCGCCTGCTCGATCCCTACCGCCCGCGCCCGCCTGCGGGCCGCCGCGCACCGCTTCGCGATCGAGCTCCGCGCCCGCGGAGTCGCCCCGTCCGTGGAGGCCTCATGAGCTGCGCCGAGTTCGCCCCCCTGCTCGAGCTCCTGCCCCTGATCTACGACGAGGGCGACGAGCTGCTCGAGCCCGCCGAGCGGGCCGCGCTCGAGGCCCACCTCGCGGACTGCGACGCCTGCACCCAACGCACCGAGGACTACCGCGCTGCCTACGCCAGCTTGGCCGCAGCCCAGGAGCACACCATGCAACCCCTCTCCGACGCGCTGCGCGAGCGCGTGCTCGCCCAACACGAGTCCAAGCTCAAGACCCTCGACGCTGCGCCGAGCTTCGACCCCGAGCGGGTCGCGGCCCTCCGGGGCCAGATCGCGCTGAGCTGCTCCTTCTGCCGCGACACCCTCGAGCGAGAGTCCAGTGTGTATTGCGCCGGCTGCCTCGCCCCGCACCACGCCGAGTGCTTCGCCGAGCACGGGCGCTGCACCATGCCCGGCTGCGAGGAGACCCGGGCCGTGCAGCCGGCCGTGCTCGAGGCGCCCCACCGACGGCACGAACGCCGCTGGCGCCTGCGCCTCGCGGCGCCGCTGGTCGCGCTCGCGGTCGGCGGCGGGATCGCGGCCCTGACCACGGCCGAGCCCGACCTCGTCGCGGAGGGTCGACGCGCCAGGGAGGGCGGCTCGACCTTCGCCGACAGCGACGTCGTGGTGGTCGAAGACGCCCCCCCTCCGCTCGAGGCCGAGGGCTTCGACGCGACGCTTTCCCCCGGAGGCATGGAGTTGACCTGGTCCGACGCGGGCGAGCTCACCGTCCTCGCCGAAGGAGCCGACCTGCGCGTGCTGCTCGCCCAGATCGGTGAGCTCAGCGGGCTCAACGCGGTGATCGATCCCCGCGTAGGGCCCATGACCGTCAGCTGCTCCCTCGACAAGACCCCCCCCAAGCTGGCGCTGGACCTGATCTGCTCCATGCTCCAGCTCGAGGCCGAAGCGCTCCCGGGGGCGGTCTGGATCTCCCAGCCTCCCAAGGTCACGCTGAGCGTCGAGCGCGGCGACGTGCACACCGTGCTCTCCCTGGTCGGGGCCTACGCGGGCAAGAACCTGCTGCTCGATCCGCGCCTCACCGGCACCGTGAGCGTGGACTTCAAGGAGGTGCACTGGCTCACCGCGCTCCACACCGTGATCGACAGCCTCGGCGCCCACGCCTATTCGGTCGGACCCGACACCGTGCTCGTGACCCAGGCCGAGCTCCCGGCGGAGGTGGTCATGAGCCTCAGGCCCGACTCCCTCTCGAGCGACCTGCCCGGGATCGCGGCCGACCCCCAGGTCTCGCTGGACGTCGAGGACGTCCCGCTGGACGTGGTCGCCGAGGCGCTCTCCGCCCAGGCTCGAATCAACGTGATCGTGGAGCCCGGGCTCGACGCCAAGGTCTCCTGCTCGCTGCGAAGCGTGCCCTGGACCACGGCCCTCCTCGTGCTCCAGCGCCTGAGCGGCTGCGGGGTCGAGGTGCGCAGCGACGACCTGGTTCGGCTCAGCGCGCCGCCGAACTACGCGCTGCGCACCGCCGGCTGCGACGCGCGCTCGGTCTATAAGCTGCTGGCTGCGGAGGCTGGGCTGAACTTGATCCTGAGCGACGCGCTCGGCGGCCTGGTCGACGTGGACCTCCGGGGCCTCGAACCGCTGGTCGCGCTGCGCGCGGTCGCCGCGCTCCAAGGACACTCCGTCTCGCTGGCGGACCAGATCGTGCGTGTCGCGCCCGGCCACTGGCCCCCGGTGGCTCCTCCCTCGCGCCCGAGAAGCGACGACGGCGAGGGAACGCCCGCCGCGAAGAACCCCGCGCAGGCCACGCTGCCGCAGAGCTTGGAGCTCCAGGCGGTCCTGCTCCACCCCGACGCCAGCCGCCCCGACCTGGCCGTGATCTCGGGCGAGCTCGTGGTCGAGGGGCAGGCGTGCCGCGACGGGCGCTTCGACGTGCTCGCGATCGAGAGCGACCGCGTCGAGCTGCGCGACAGCGAGTCCGAGCAGGGGTTCGTGCGCAAGCTCTACGACTGACCGACGGAGCTCGCGCTACCCCGGAAGCTCACCCCTTCGTGGTGAGCTTTGCGGGCTAGCCCGCACTTCTCACCACTCGCTCCGCTCGTGGATTCGAAGTGCGGCCAGCAGTGTTGTTCAAGACAGTGAGACCCGGCCTGCGGCCGGGTACACACTGTCGCTTGCGCCTCGCTCGCGGCG